>DASQYT010000302.1:0-4779 GCA_035639075.1 Candidatus Elarobacter sp. | reverse complement strand
ACTCGAGATATCGCCGGATAACTCCGACGCCGAATACGAAATCGGCGAGATCTATCGCCAGCGAGGCGAGTTCGAGCCCGCGTTGGCGCACTTCTCTAAGGCAGTTCAACATCATCCCGACTTCACTCAGGCTCGCATCGGTTTAGCCAGCACCTTGATCAGCCAGGGAAGATCGCGCGAAGCGCTCGGGCATTTGTTGGAGGCGGTTCGCATCGAGCCGGAAAATGAAGTTGCGCATTTTCGGCTGGCCTCGGTGTACAAGGCACTGGGCGACGCAGCCAACCAGCAAAAGGAAATGGCATCCTTTCAGAAGCTCCATTCCGCTCGTGCTGGCAACGTGCTGCCGTTATCCAGCCCGTCCATCACGCAGCAAGTTATCGAAACGGAGAGTCACACTCCATAGGTTGCTGAGAAAACAAGGTTCGAAAGCCACCGTGAGCTTTTTGTAGCGATGGCGGTTGTTCTGGAGTGGCACTTGGCAGTCGATCGCGCATGACAAGTGAAACAGGTTGCAGGGGGGCATCATGCATTTGCCGAGAGTAACGATTCCGGTAGTGGCTTGCATATTCCTGGTCTTGGCCGTTTCTTCTGCCGGGTTCGGCCAGGCGGTGTTTGGCAACATTACCGGAACGGTGACGGATCCCACGTGGGCCGCGGTGCCCAACGCGGAGATTGCGATAACAGATCTCGACCGCGGTATCACCTACACGACCAGTACCACCTCAGAGGGAAACTTTACCCAAACCCATTTGCTGGCCGGACACTATCAGGTGAAAGTCAGAGCTCCCGGTTTCTCTGAATTTTCCGCGAGCACAGAAGTACAGGTAGACGCGACCACGCGAGCCGATGCTCAGCTCCGCGTAGGCAAGGCCGAAACCACCGTTATCGTCCGCGCTGAGACCCCCTTGCTGAAAACGGACCGGGCAGACGTCAGCAACACCTTGACGGGCAATGAAGTCGAGCAGCTGCCGATGCTAAACCGCAACGTGACCACGCTGGTGTTGGCCCTGCCCGGGTCGCAGTTGAACGGCTTCCAACACGCCTCCAGCGAGAATCCTCAAGGCGGACTGCAGATCAACGTCAACGGGCAGTACTTCTACTCCAATGGATTCGAACTGGACGGCACGGAGAATCACAGCAACATTCTTGGCATCGCCGTCATCAATCCCAACCCCGACGCGCTAGAGGAATTCAAAGTAACCACCGGCAACTACGATGCTGAGTTCGGAAACGTCTCAGGCGCGCTGCTCCAAGGCACCACAAAGTCAGGAACCAATCAGATTCACGGTTCACTTTTTGAATATCTTCGGAACGACAAATTTAACGCGGCGGATCCCTTCACCTCCCTTAAGCCTCCTTTGCGGTGGAATCAATTTGGCGGCTCGGTCGGTGGCCCACTGCGCAAGAACAAGCTCTTTGGGTTCTTCGATTATCAGGGAACGCGGCGCAGAACGGGGGGAGCCCTAATTACCACCGTCCCCACCGCCGCCGAGCGCACTGGCGACCTGAGTGCGCTGCTGGGTGATTACATCTGCGCAAACGGAACCACGTCACCAGGCCCCTGTGGCAACCCGGTGAACGTAACCACCACCGAAGGGGCGGTAGTTCCAGCCCGGGCGGGGATGGTTTTTGATCCCACGACCGGCAATCCCGATGGGACCGGGCGTCAAGCGATCTCCGCTGGCGGCCAGGTCAATGTGCTGCCCGCCCCGAACGCTTCCATGATGCAATTGCTCGGCTTTTTGCCTCCGCCGAATTTTGGTGGTCCCGGCGATGTAGCTAACAACTTCGCGGCGGGTTTTTCCGAGAAGTTCGATAGCGACCAGTACGACGGCCGGATTGATTACAACTTTTCGGAGGCACATCACTTTTTCGGCCGTTACAGCATCGCCAACTTCACTAAGGAGTCTCCGGGCGCATATGGGGAAGTGGCGGGAGGGCCGTCTGCCTTCCACTTCGCTGGCCGCTCGCTGGCCCGCAACCAGAGCCTCGCGTTGGGTTGGACGTACTCATTGAACCCAACATTAATCACCGACTTTCGATTTGGCACGTATCGATATCGCGTTCGAGTACAGCCAGGCGGCTTCGGACTCAATCCAGCGAGCGATGCCGGACTGATCGGCCTCAACCGCGGCACTAGCGACACCAGTAGCATGCCAGCTTTTTACGTCACCGGTGATGGCGGATTCAACTTCGGCTATGGGCTGAACGTCAACCAGTGCAACTGTCCACTCAGCGAAACCGAGAATCACTTTCAATGGGTTAACAATTGGACCAAACAGACTGGCAATCACACCATCAAGTGGGGCGCTGATATACGCCGCGCGCAAACCACCCGCATCGACAGCGGTAACCACCGCTCAGGTGAATTGACCTTTGCCGACAGCGTGACGGGCAGCGCCGACGTTGATAACAGCGCAGCGGGCAGCGCCACGACAGGTCTTGGTCTGGCGACCTACTTGCTCGGCCAGCCTAGTTTCATCGCGCGCAATTTCACCACTCCTGGGTTTTATCCCAGCATCCGCCAGACACGGCTGTATTTCTTTGGACAGGATTCGTGGCGTGCCACCTCAAAGCTGAGTATTGATTATGGGCTTCGCTATGAAAACTACCTGCCGCAGACTGCCGCGAAACCCGGCGGTGGAGGAAGTTTTGATCCCACCACCGGTGACGTCCTCGTGGCGGGCGTCGGATCCGTGCCTTCGAACTTCGGAGTCAAGCCATACAATGCCGGGTTTGCGCCGCGGCTCGGGCTAGCTTACCGACTTCGGCTCGGCACAGTTGTTCGTGCCGGATATGGCCGCAGCTTCAATGGGGCGGGCGTGGGTGCCGTTTTCGGCCAGAATCCAGAACTTGATCCGCCAGTACAATTCGGCCAATTCCTGAGCGCGCCGAACATTTATTCAACCGCGGTTCCCACTTTTCTCACAACTGGCCCGCCGCTTCCACCGCTGTTTCCGATCGGCTCAAACGGGCGCTTTCCGCTTCCCGACGGCGTGGGAGTTTATTTCTACTTTTATCCCCTGGACAGGTACCGCATCCCGCTGGCCGATTTCTGGAACTTGTCGGTCCAGCATGAGATTCGTTCTGACCTGACCGCTGAAGTCGCGTACGTAGGCAACGTCGGCCGGCACCTCTTTGCCAACCGCAATACCAACCAGGCGGTTCCAGGCCCGGGCGACCTTGATCCGCGTCGCCCATTCAATAAATTCGGTCTGTCGCAAGGGGTGTACGACGTCTGTAATTGCGACAACTCAAGCTACCACTCACTGCAAGCAAAACTTCAGAAGCGGACCTCCCACGGATTGGATTTCCTGCTGACTTACACCTGGTCGAAAGCCATGACCAACTCCGAGGGCGGATACAACTTCTCCGACAACTACAACATTCGCGGCGACCACGGCCCCGCCAGCTGGGACCATACCCACGCCGTGACGCTGCTTCATACGTGGGACCTGCCTTTCGGTAAAGGGCGCCGTTGGGCGGCTCAGACCAGCAAGGTAGCGGACGCGGTTGTCGGCGGTTGGCGTTTCAGCGGGGTCACTACTCTTCTATCCGGTGCTGCCTTCACCCCCTTCGTCTCCAACGCGCCGCTGCTTAACACAGATTTCAACAATGTTCGCCCGGATATCATTGGCAGTCCCCATGTCCCCCATGCCAACCGCGACTTGTGGTTTGATCCGGCCGCTTACACTTCCCCACAGCAACCATTCCGCAACGGTACGGCTTCCAAGGGCTCGCTGCGCGGGCCGCCGCAGTATCTGTTTAACCTTTCGCTGTCCAAGATTTTCGTCATCACGGAAGGAAAGACCCTGGAATTCCGGTGGGAGAATTTTAATGCTTTCAACCATACGAACCTGGGACTTCCGAACTCAACTGTGGACGTGTCCGATGCAGGACGAATTACCTATGCTGCGACCGACATGCGACAGATGCAGTGGGGCCTGCACTTCCGATTTTAGCCATATACGCGGGAGGGGGTTTCGGACGTGCTTCCTACCGCCTCGCGAGCCCCTCGTTTCTTGGACTTCGGGGAGTGCATGACCCCTCTCCCTGTGCTGATTGCCGCGCTTGTGGCGAGCATGGCCCCATGCTCGCCACCACTCGGAGGCAGGCCGCATTACGTCATTCCGGGTGCCCTGCGCGACGTGACCTACCACGATCAACTCACCCTGGATGCTTATGCGCCCGCAGGTGAGCCGCGCCCAGCAGCCATTATTATTCACGGCAGTGAGGGCACTAAAATCACCCACGTGACGCAGCTCTTCGAAGTGCTCGACCGCGCCGGCTTCGCATGGTTTTCCGTAGACTACCACTCTAGCGAAGACGTAGCCGAAGCGATCCGCTATGTCCGCTGCCCCGGTCGTTTCAATATCACGCCAGAAATAGTTTTGATCGGGGAGGATACAGGTGCAGGAATCGCACTATCCCTCGCCGCACACGGCGGGTTCAGAGGAGTGGTGACGTTCGGCACGAAGCTGGGCGATACCGGACCGTCCCCCGGGAAGGAAAATGCCATGAAGGATGGGACCACGGCGGCAGCGCTCATGTTTCACGGTACGTCGGATGAAGAATCGCCGCCCGCCGCGGCGGAGGTTCTCTGTAAGCAGCTGCCGCACTGCAGCTTTTATCCTGTGCCGGGTGCCATTCACAATTTTGAGAACTGGCATCCTGACCAGTGGGACTGGAAAGAGGAGCTGACCGCCTGGCTAAGGCGCGACCGTCGCGGGCTCTGGAAAGACATTGTCTATGACCGCCCCGAGGGCCGCGAGTTGCTCA
>DASQYT010000301.1:0-10700 GCA_035639075.1 Candidatus Elarobacter sp. | reverse complement strand
CAAGAAATTCGGCGACAGCGTCGCGTTTGAGGACAACCGGCTGGCGCACGTGAAAACCGAATTTGGTTTTGACGTTCTCGAAATCGCGCGGGAACGCTATGCTCCCGACAGCTATCACGACTTCATCGGCTTCGAAGTTTCGCGCGCGGTATTAGAGCGAGCCTTCCTGGAGACCTATGGCCTCGAACTTAAGGACGTGCTCGTCAGCGAAGACAAAGTTCTCAACTCTTACCGCCGCGACGTCAGCAAGCTGATTCCGAAAGCCACTCGCATCGCCTGGCACCTCAAGAAAGACGAAATCAAGGACGATATCCCCGATGCGACGAAGAAAAAGTTTCTCTTCAACCTCTCCCGCGCCAATTACGAGCGCGAATGGGGCAAGGACTATCGCAAGCCCAGTCCGGGCGAACGTTTTCTGGCTTTTCTCTACAAGCTGATTCCCAAATTCGGGCCCCTCAAGATCCTGCAATTCCGGACGCCTACGCCGCAAACCGAACAGATGTTTGAAGCCAGTTTCAATGCCACTCTCGACCGCTACCGGGAGCTATTGACTGAAGTTCGCGAGGGCAAGCTGGACTTGCCCAATAATAATTTCGACACTGGCGAGAAAACCGGCCCCGGGAAATACCGTTTGAACGATGAAGCCCATGCGGAACTGCTGGATAAGCTGGCGGAAAACAAATTCGTCGGCGCTACTTCGGAAGTAAAAGCGGAGCTTTTGCGCTTTTTTGCCGAGCCGGATGCTCCGTACGCGACGAAACGCAACGCCAAGACCTGGACAAAGGTTCAAACCCAGTTGCAACAGTTGAAATCAGCACAGGTCGCGGCCACCCCTGCCAATTCTGCTCAACAGGTGCCGCGCGACCCTCCGGTTAATCCGTAGGTCAGGACTGCGGGTGCGGCTTCCTCTCCCGACGCACAAAAATAATTGATTCTCTAAATCGAAAAAACTGCAACTGAGTCGCGTCGTCTGCATGAAACAATGTAGAATTTCGCGCGACGCCTTGATCGCCTCAGAGATGAAGAAGACCAAACCTATTCGAAAACTCCTCGCCGCCAATCGCAGCGAAATCGCCATCCGTATCTTCCGCGCCGCCAATGAGCTCGGCTTGCGCACCGTAGCCATCTATTCGCAGGAAGACCGGCTTTCGCTGCATCGCTTTAAGGCCGATGAAGCCTATCAGGTTGGCGCGGGCAAAGGCCCCGTGGAAGCCTACCTGGACATTGCAGGAATCGTCGCGCTGGCGAAAGAGAAGGGCGTCGACGCTATCCACCCGGGTTATGGTTTTCTTTCCGAGAATCCTGCGTTTGCGCGCGCCTGCGAAAAGGCCGGCATCACTTTCGTTGGGCCTCCCCCCAAGCTTCTTGACGTGCTTGGAGACAAGACAGCCGCTCGAAGACTCGCTACATTGGCAGGCGTTCCCGTCCTTCCCGGAACCGAAAATCCCGTCAAGTCGCCAGCGGAAGCGCAAAAAATTGCCCGCGACATCGGTTATCCCGTCATCGTGAAAGCGGCGATGGGCGGCGGTGGCCGCGGCATGCGTGTTGTTCATGACGCCGCGCAGCTCGATGCCCTTCTCGAAGAAGCCCAGGGTGAAGCACGCTCCGCCTTTGGCGACGCATCCGTTTTCCTGGAAAAGTATTTGCCCCGCGCGCGCCACTTGGAAGTCCAAATCCTTGCCGACCATCACGGCAACTTGCTGCATCTTTACGAACGCGACTGCTCTGTTCAGCGCCGCCACCAAAAGGTCGTCGAAGTTGCTCCGGCAGCGAATCTTTCCGCGAGTATTCGCGCCGAACTCTGCAATGCCGCCGTGCAGCTCGCGCGCAAAGCCAACTATCGCAATGCCGGAACCGTCGAGTTTCTCTACGACGTTGATTCGCACAAATGGTATTTCATTGAGGTCAATCCTCGCATTCAAGTGGAACACACCGTGACCGAAATGGTCACGGGCATCGACCTTGTGCGCTCGCAAATTCTTGTCGCCCAAGGCCACCAGCTGCACGAGCCGCCCATGTCCCTGCCAAATCGGGAGAATATCCCGCTCAATGGTGCGGCCCTACAATGCCGCGTGACCACGGAAGACCCGGAGAACAACTTCGCCCCCGACTACGGGAAACTTTCCACCTACCGTTCGCCGGCGGGCTTTGGCATTCGCCTCGATGGCGGCACTGCTTATGCCGGAGCGACGCTCGCCGCGTATTACGATTCGCTGCTCGTCAAAGTGACGGCGTGGGGTGCGAACCTTCCCGAAGCTTGCCAGCGGATGGACCGCGCCCTCCGCGAATTCCGCATCCGCGGCGTGAAAACGAACATTCCCTTTGTGGAAAACGTTGTCAATCACCCGAAGTTCCGCGCTGGCGAAGTCACCACGTCTTTCCTCGACGAGTCGCCTGAACTTTTCCGCTTTCCCAGCCGCGGCGATCGCGCCACCAAACTGCTCTCCTATCTCGGCGATGTAATCCTCAACGGCAATCCCGAAGTAAAAGGGAAGGAAATTCCCAAAGAAATCGAAGCGGCCGTAATCCCGGCCTCGTCTGCGGGCAAACCGCCCGTGGGCACACGCCAACTCCTGGAAAAGTTTGGTCCTGCCAAATTTGCCGCCTGGGCGAGAAAAGAAAAACGCCTGCTCATCACCGACACAACTTTTCGCGACGCCCATCAATCCTTGATGGCTACGCGCGTTCGCACCTTTGATCTCCTTGCCACCGCCGACGCCGTCGCGCATCGCCTGCCCAATCTTTTCAGCCTCGAGATGTGGGGCGGAGCGACGTTTGACTCTTCGATGCGCTTCCTGCACGAAGATCCCTGGCAACGCTTGCGCGACCTGCGCGAGCGCATTCCGAACATCTGTTTCCAGATGCTCCTCCGCGGCGCCAACGCTGTCGGCTACACTTCCTATCCTGACAGTCTCATCACTGAATTCGTCCGCGAAGCACATTCCCAGGGCATCGACATCTTTCGCATTTTCGATTCGCTTAATTCCATCGAAAACATGCGCGTCTCGATCGATGCCGCGCTCGAAGCCGGCGCCGTCTGTGAAGCTGCCATTTGCTACACCGGCGACATTCTCGACAAAGGCCGCCCGAAATATTCGCTCAAGTATTACGTCGCGATGGCCAAGCAACTGGAAAAACTGGGCACCCACTTCCTGGCCATAAAGGATATGGCGGGACTTTGCAAACCTTATGCGGCATTCGAATTGGTGAAGGCTCTCCGCGGCGAAGTCGGCGTCCCGATCCACTTTCACACGCATGATACCAGCGGCATCAACTCTGCCTCCGTGCTGGAAGCGGCCGACGCCGGAGTGGACGTAGCCGACGGCGCCATCGCCGCCATGAGCGGCGGCACCAGCCAGCCCAATCTCAATTCCATCGTCGCCTCGCTTCGTCACACTCCGCGCGACACGCAGCTCGACGTCGACACGCTTAACGAGTGCTCCGACTATTGGGAAACGGTTCGCACCTATTATCTTCCGTTTGATTCCGGTCCCAAGGCCGGTTCCGCGCGCCTGTATCAGCATGAAATTCCCGGCGGCCAGTACACCAACTTGCGCGAACAGGCCGCCGCCATGGGGCTCGGCCATCGTTGGCGCGAAGTCGAAAAAATGTATGCCGAGGTCAACCAGCTTTTCGGCGACATCGTCAAAGTCACGCCTTCCAGCAAAGTCGTCGGCGACATGACGCTTTTTCTGATGGCCAAGGAGATGCAACCGGCTGACGTTTTCAAGCTCGACGAAAAGCACGACGTATCATTTCCAAATTCCGTCGTCGAAATGTTTTCCGGTGTTCTCGGCGTGCCTTCCGGCGGCTGGCCGAAGAAGCTGCAAAAAATCATCCTGCGCGGCCAAGCTCCTCTGCGTGGCCGCCCTAGCGCCAACCTGGAACCGGTGAAATGGGATGACGAGCACCAATCCATCGAGAAAAAACTCGGTCACCCCATCCGTCGCGACGGCCTGCTGAGTTATCTGCTCTATCCCGACGTTTTCACCAAGTACGACAAATTTCGCCAGACCTATTCGGATGTCAGCGTTCTTCCCACGCCGCCATTTTTCTACGGACTAAAGTCCGGCGAAGAGATCACCGTCGAAATCGAATCCGGAAAATCCCTCATCATCAAGTTTCTGACCATCAGCGAGCCCCATCCCGACGGCACTCGCACGCTCTTTTTTGAATTGAACGGCCAGCCCCGCGAAGTGAACATCCGCGATCGCGCGCTGCGCGTAGTCGAGCGCGCTCATCCCAAGGCCGATCCCGCCGATGCCGGCCAGGTCGCCGCGCCAACCGCCGGCGTCATCAGCGGCATCGCCGTGCAATCCAATCACGCGGTGGAACGCGGCACAAAACTTCTCACCCTCGAAGCCATGAAAATGCAGTCCAATATTTATGCGCCCATTTCCGGCCGCATTGTGAAAATCCTTGTCACCTCCGGGCAGCATGTCGAAGCGAAAGATCTTCTCGTGATGATCGCGCCGTGAGTTCCGGTCAGCTTCGCAAGCACGAAAAATTCCGCTCGCGCTTTCTTCGCAACCAGCGCGACCTCATTGTTTACTCTCCGCCCGGTTACGACGATCAGCCTGCGCGTCATTTCCCCGTCCTCTATCTTCATGACGGCCAGAATCTTTTCGACGGCGCCACTTCCTTTATCCCCGGGCAGGATTGGCATGTCGGCCAAACTGCGGATCATTCCATCCAGTCCGGCTCCGTCGCTCCTCTCATCATCGTCGGCATGTACAACACCAAGGCGCGCGTTCGCGAATACACTCCCACTCCCGTTCCCAAGCTCGGCGGCGGCCGCGCCGATCGTTACGCAAAATTTCTCATCGAGGAAGTGAAGCCGTTCATCGATCGCGAATATCGCACGCTCTCCGGCGCGCAGCATACCGGCATCGGCGGTTCCTCGCTGGGCGGTCTCGTTTCTCTCTACGTAGGTCTCAAGCATTCGCCCATCTTTGGAAAAATCGCCGCGCTCTCGCCGTCCGTTTGGTGGAACCAGCACGTCATCCTCCGTTTCGCGAAAGCGGCAATCGTCGAGCCCCGCCCGCACATCTGGCTGGACATCGGCACGCGCGAAGGCCCGCGCATCGTGCAGGAAGTCGAAAAATTCCGTGACGTGCTCCTCGAAAAAGGCTGGAAGCTCGGTCGCGACTTACACTACGAGCGTGTCGAAGGCGCGGAGCACAACGAAGCCGCCTGGGCGCAGCGCGTCGGCCCGTTTTTGCGATTTCTGTATCCCGTGCGCGAGGCCGCTGTATAATCCGCGCTCTGATTCTCCAAAGTTAGTTTCGCAAATTGCTTTCAGGGGTCGCAGCTTCAGCTCCGGCAATAGTGGCCCGCTTTCATTGGACCTTAGCCCCTGAGGAACGCCTTGCAGTTCAGCAATGCATTTGCGGACAGCTTCTAGTTTCCTGGGGGCGTCGCATGTTGGAAGGCCGGCCTCTCACCATTCTCTGCGTCAGTTCCTACGAAAAGGGCCAGGAATTTATCCGCACCTGCAAAGCGCTCGGCTGCCGCGTTTTTCTCCTGATTGTCGAAAAGCTTCGCCACGCCAGTTGGCCGTTCGAATGTATCGATGAAGTCTTCACCATGCCGGAAAACCTTCCGCTGCAGGGTTTGATTTACGCCGTCAGTTATGCGGCCCGTTCGCGCAACATCGATCGCATCGTCGCGCTCGATGAATTCGACATGGAAAATGTTTCCGCCCTCCGCGAGCATCTCCGCATTCCCGGCATGGGGCTCACCACTGTCCGCTACTTTCGAGACAAGCTGGCCATGCGCGCCCGCGCCCGCGAAGCCGGCATCCTCGTCCCCGAATTCGTCCACGTCCTCAATTACGACCGTCTTCGCGAATTCATGTCCCGCGTTCCCAACCCGTGGCTGCTCAAGCCTCGTTCGCAAGCCTCCGGCATCGGCATGAAGAAGATTCATTATCCCGACCAGCTATGGCACTGGCTCGACCAGCTCGGCGATCAGCAATCGTTTTATTTGCTGGAGCAATTCGTTCCCGGTTCCGTCTATCATGTGGACAGCGTCGTTTCCGAGCGCAGTGTTGTCTTCGCCGAAGCCCATGCCTATGGCACGCCGCCGCTGGACACCTCGCATCAGGGCGGCGTATTCACCACGCGCACTCTTCCTCGCGAAGCGGAGGAAACCAAATCCCTTCTCGAAATCAATCGCAGTTTACTGGATGGCCTGGGCCTCATGCGCGGAGTCACTCATGCCGAATTCCTCCGCTCCCACGCCGACGGTAAGTTTTATTTCATCGAAGTCGCCGCCCGCGTCGGCGGCGCCTACATCTCCGATGTCATCGAGACCGCCACGGGAATCAACCTCTGGCGCGAGTGGGCCCGCCTGGAAATCGGGGCAGGGAACCAGTCCTACCAGCTTCCGTCACCGCGCCGCGACTATGCCGCAGTCGTTCTTTCTCTCGCGCGCCAGGAGCATCCCGATACTTCCGCCTACACCGATCCCGAAATCGCCAGCCGCATCACGAAATACCATCACGTCGGCTTCATCCTCAAATCCCCAAGCCCCGAACGCCTTCAGCAGTTGCTCGATTCTTACGCCCGCCGTTTCCAGGCCGATTTCGTCGCCACTCAGCCCGTCCCGGACAAGCCAACCTCTTAGCATCATTCTCCGCGCCATCGCTGTGGCTCGTTTTTCAGCTTGGCGCCGTTAACTAGAACTTGAGAATGAGCTCGCGGGCAATTTCGCCACAGTTCCGTCTGCTCAATGAAATGCGCCTAAAACGCTTGGTCGTGTATGAGAGTCGTGGTATCTATGGAGCATTCTAAACATTTCACCGGAAAGGAAAGGCCGCCTGCCCCCGCAATGAAGAAAACGCTTATTATCTTGCTATGCTCACTCATCTGTGGAACGACTGTTTGTATGGGGCAATCGAAGTGCTCATCTATAGCAGACGGGGAAATTTCCGGGCAGACTTACACAAACAAGGAACTGGGCCTGTCTTATACGTTTCCGGCTCTATTGACGACCAATCCTTCAACGAGTCTACCTAGAGGCAAAAACGGTCGCGTGCTCCTACTGCTCTGGAAAACGCCTCCTGACTTTGAAAAACCAAACGTCACCATTCAAACTGACGACCCCTCCGTATACCCTGACCGCACGTCAATCGGATACCTCCACAGAATTGAGAATACGGCGAAGCGATATAACCCACCGGCCAAAATCGTGGCTGGTGGTCGAGAGTACGACTTCTCGGGGATCAAATTCTATCGCGTGGATTATCAATTTCCAGAACCGACTTTGACCTTCAACACTGCAATTACTGGCCAGGTGGGAAATTGCGAAATTACATTTCAATTCGTAGCGCGAACACAGAGGGAAATCGAGACATTCGTGCAGTCCATCAATGCGGTTCGATTTAGCAAGCCGTAAAGAGATTTCTGGTTCTTAGAAGTCGTTGTTGGTCAAGCCCGAACACCCCGCTTTACATTCTCCCCAGTTTCCCTCACTATTCCCCTCCGGGTCCAGCCCCGGCGCGACCTGTCCCAAAGTCTAGTAACTGTCTGGAACAGCAGCTTCACACTTTGTTTGCCGCGCACTCTTCGGGGGAATACAGTTTGCAGTACCCCGTGCGGAATTCTGCGTTGGGGTGGTGCTGTCTCTTTTGGAGGTTCGATGTGGGGCAATAAGAAACCGGATGCAGCGCAAGCAGGGCAACCGGATCAAAGAAATTTACAAACGAATCAGTCGTCGAAGCCTGCTTCGTCGGCTTGGGAGGATAAACCCGCGATGAGTACAGATGCGATGCGTCCATTGGGTGCAACGGCGGACCGCGCCACGGCGCGGCTCGGGGCCAGCCTGCAAGTGAAAGGGGAGATCTCCGGCAATGAAGATCTGTTGATCGATGGTTCGGTCGAAGGACTGATCACTCTTGATGAACGGAAACTGACTGTCGGCCCCTCAGCAAAAGTAACCGCTGATATCATTGCCCGCGAGGTAGTGGTGTACGGCAACGTGAAGGGCAACCTTCGCGCGAAGGATCGAATTGAAATCAAGAAGGATGGTTCGGTCAACGGTGACCTGACCACTTCCCGAATCATGATCGAAGACGGCGCCTACTTCAAAGGTTCCATCGAGATCGACAAGAACCCCGAAAAGGAATCTGGTTCGAATGCGTTTGCCCGCTCGTCTTCGCATGCGGCCGCGCCGGCAGCCAAGACCATTTAGCTTTTTTATATTCAACTCTGGTTCGACCACGGCGTCCCGGTATCACCGGGGCGCCGTTTCATTTGTTAGCTAGCTCTTTCCCTCCCTCATCGATTATTTCTTAACTTTGACACTTAAAGTGGTAGGAGTATCGTTGCCTCCGGCAACTTCTTGGGGTAGCGCTCCGGCCGGTCCAGCCCTGTCCCCCCATGGACCGTCAGCCGCTCGCGCGGAATGTTCGCGGGGTCATCTCTTGGGATCGTTACGCCAGGGCGTCCCTGCAGCGGTTCTCCTCTCCCTCGCGTGGACTTGCGCGGGCTGCGGCGGCGCATCTTCAAGTTCTCCGCCTCCTCCGCCTGCGCCAGACTTCACTCTCAGCTTGTCGTCGAATTCGATTTCCATCGCGCAGGGTGCCACAAGTCCCTCCGTCAACATCTCCGTGAACGCCGTGAATGGCTTTACCGGCGCAGTCCAGGTGATGCTTAGCGCTCTTCCTGTCGGCGTCACTTCGAACCCCCAGAGTCCTTTCAGCGTTGCCGCGGGCGCGAGCACTCCCGTTATCTTCGGCGCCGCCGCAAATGCGGCTACCGGAAGTTTTACAATCTCCGTGCAAGGCGCCAGCGGCACACTTTCTCATTCGGCCAGCCTTGCTCTCGCCATTCAGGGCGCCGTGAGTCCCGCGCTTCCGCGCACCGCTTATGCGCGGACCGATTCCACTTCAGCCTCCGACGATCCTTTCGGCGAGCCGCACCATCGCCACATTGCTTACGACCCCGCGAACAAACATCTCTTCGTTGCCAATCGCGCCATGAATCGCGTCGAAGTCTTTTCCACCGCCAGCCAGTCTTCCGTCGCACAAATTTCCATTCCGGGCGCGAGTAGCGCCGATATTTCCGCCGACGGTTCCACAGTTTGGGTTGGCACAGCCCTCGAAGAGATCGTCGCCATCGACACTTCGTCGCTGCGCATCAGAAATCGCTACTCGTTAGCCGGACTCACTCCTGTAGCAAACACGATTTTCAGCCGTCCCCTCGAAGTCCTTTCGCTTTCCAGCGGCAAGGCCCTGGTGCGCCTGCGCCAGCCGGTCTCCTCCCAAGCTCTGCTGGCTCTCTGGGATCCCGCGACGAATGCGCTCACCAACCTTACTTCCGCTGCCCCTGCGCTTTTCCAGCAGGGAGTTGGCGTCCTTGCTCGTTCCGGCGATCATTCGAAAGTTCTCGCCGCAGCCAACGATTCCAGCGGGGAACTGGCCCTGTTCGATTCCGGAGGCCACGTCGTTGCAGGCCCGCTCACGCTCGGCGCAGGTTTAACCTCTATCGCTGCAGCCAACTCCGACGGCAGTCGGTTTGCCGTGCTCTTAGCGGCAAGCGGGGGCACGCAATTTCTTTTGCTAGACGCATCTCTCAAACAGGTTGCCGCCTATGTTCCTGCAGTCGCGCACGGAGTCGCGTTCTCAATCGACGGGAATCGTTTGTACCTCAGCGAATCTTCCTCCGGAACGCCCTTGGTCACCGTTCTCGATGGCCATACGGCGCAACTCATCGGTCGGGTCCCCGATGCCGCGATTCAGGGCGTCTCCTCGGAAATCGAGGAGATCGACGAAACGCAGCTCCTTTTTGGCCTTTCGAATCGTGGAGTCGTTTTTGTCGATACTGCAACCCCGACAAGCTTGTCCTCTCCCGCTCCGGTCATCGCCGCCGCGCCAAGTCTTCAGCCTTCCGAGGGTCCGCTCGGTGGCGGAACTTCCGTTGCCCTCGCTGGCCAGAACTTCACTCCCGTGACTCAAGTTAATTTTGGCGGTCAACCAGCGTTGAACGTGATCATTTCTGGCCCTGCTCAAATCCAGGCCACTTCTCCTCCAAGCCTCACGAACGGCGCCGTCAACCTCACTGCCTATTTTCAGAACGGCTGGCTCGCCGTCGCCCCGGACGCCTTCAGCTACGGTCCGCAGATTCTAAAGTTCTCCCAAACCCCGGTTCGAATGCGGGCGGCGATCTGGTCCAAATCTACGGCTACGGTTTCGGTAGCGATCCAACAAAGATCACCGTGAAAATCGGCGGAGGAAATGCCATCGTGCAAAACATTACCAGTATCGCCGCCTCCATCGGGCTCGACGTCAGCTATCCTTTCTCTCTCGAACGAATCACCTTGCAGACGCCCTCCGGCCCTTCAGGCAAAGCTGATGTCTCCATCTCAACTCCTTCTGGCTCCACAACGTTTGCGAAATCATTCCAGTATCTTCAAAGTGTTCAATCGCATGCGAAACCTGCGCTCTTCAAATTCCTGCTCTACGACCAGAAACGTCAGCGCATCTACTTGACAAACATCGATCACATTGACGTTTTCGATCTCCAGCAGAATATATTCCTGGCTCCGCTCCAGCCTCCGGGCGGTCCTCCTCCAAACGCCGGACTGCGCGGCTTGGCTCTGACTCCCGACAGCGGGCAGATCGTTGTCGCCGATTTTGGCGCACAAAGTGTTTATCTTCTCGATCCTGTTCTGGGAACCGGCACAACTGTGCCCGTCGG
>DASQYT010000300.1:0-4466 GCA_035639075.1 Candidatus Elarobacter sp. | reverse complement strand
CGTGGCCACGGTCCATCCTTCGTCGCTGTTGCGCCAGCCGGATGAAGAATCGCGACACCGCGAATACAAAAACTTCGTCGCCGATCTCCGGGTCGCGATCACTGCGGCGGACGCCGACTAAGACTTCGGCGTCGCGGACGCCTTCGACGCTGGGCTGGCAGCTCTCTTTTCCGTGGGCCCAAGCTTAACAAATTTTGCTTCCAAAGTGCCGTCTGAATTTTTCCAATAAGCGCCGCTCACTTCTTCATTGGCGGCAATGTCCTTCATGGTCCCAGTCGCCGCGCCTTTCATGATGCTTGTTTTGCCTGTGACCTTGAACATCCGCGTCGCCACTTTGCCTCTAATCGTGAACGTTTTATTTTTCTGATCGACCGCCGAAACCATTCCGTGGAATGGAATTGGTCGCGTTGGCTGTTTGCTTGGAAACGCTGAAGGCGTTGGCGAAGGCAAATTGGATTTTGCCGTCTGAGCGCTAAGCGATAATGGAAAAATGAGGGAAGCAACGATGGCGGCGGCGAGAGAAGTCTCGGATTTCATAAGATTTGGATCCACATCAGCTTGCGCTCAGACCGTCGGATTCTTGTGGCGATTAAACCAGCCGTCCAAATGAATGCAATTCCAAAGCAACAATCGCGAAAGGACAGTTAGCGACTAGGTCTGACAAAGGCGGACTTTTCGCCTGATGAAGATTTTTTAGAGCGGGTCAAATCACACTGAAAAAGCGCGGCCACCTGCTCACTCTTCCCGCATAAGTTTAGATGGATCGACGGCAAGCGCTCGCAGGGCTGGAATAGCGGACGCGGCAAGGCCCAGCAGGGCCATCGTTAGCACCGCGCCAACCACGACCACGGGATCGCGCGGATTCGCCTGATAGACAATCTGCCCCAGTAACCGGCTGGCGAACACGCCCAAGAGCAGTCCCGCCAAAGAGCCAATCGCAAGCAGCACGATTGGCCGCCCGACGGCGGCGCTCATTACATGTTTCGGGCGCGCGCCCAAGGCGACGCGGATGGCCAGGTCCTTTATCCGGCGGCTTACGTTGTAGGCGGCCATGCCGAAGATGCCGGTCACCGCCACCATCGCCGCCAGCAGGCCCATCACGCCCAATGTGACGGCAGCCGCCTGGGCCGGGAAGAGCGCGTTTGCCATAGCCTCTGGCCAGCTTTGTACCGTGATGATGGCATTCGGCTCGAGGCCGCTCAGGGTGCGTTCGAGCGCGGCCGCCATCTCGTTCTGCGCCCGGGACGAGCGGACGACGAAAGTCCCGAACCACTGCTCGCTTTGCGACAACGGCAGATACACGACAGGCTGGGGCGGATCTTGAATCGCGTGGTACTTGCCGTCCTCCGCGACGCCCACCACTTCCCTCAAGTGGTCCAGGAAAATAAAGCGTTGTCCAATCGCCAGCGTGTCGCCCCACATCTTTCGAGAAAAAGTCTCATTCACGATCGCGACATATGGCGTCTTGGCGGTGTCACGCCATGAAACATCCCGGCCACGCAGGAGCCGGGTGCCGGCAGCCTCGAGGTAACCCGGCGATATCGTAAAGCGGTACGGCGCTAGCACAGAATTGTTCAACGTGAGCTCCGTCGTCCCTGGCGGGAAAACCGGAATTCCCCGGATCCCGCCGGTGAAGGGCACCTTGCTTAGCGTTCCTGCCGCCGTCACTCCAGGGAGACTTCGCAGGGCGTCGATCATCGCTTTCGTTTTCTCAATCGGTACATCGCCTTCGATCTCGCTCGGGTCCATCTCGGCCACCATGGCACCCTGAGGCTGGAAGCCCAGCGGCGCATGCAGCAGGCGCACCATGCCTCGCACGGCGACGAGTGAGGCGATAACCAGTAGCGTGCAGATTACAATTTGTGCGCCGAGGAGCAGGTCCCGCAGGGCTAACCGGCGCCGGGGCGTTACATCCACCGGTCCCCTCTTCATCGCTTGCAACGGATTGCCCTGCCAGACTTGTCTCGCCGGAATCATGCCGAACAGCAGACCGCTTACGAGGGTCAGGATGAGCGCCACCAAATAGACGCGGACATCGACATACACTGCCAGATCGCTATAGGCCGAATGCATCCCGTACCCCGGCAATCCCCGCTGGCCCAGAGCACCCAGCAGCAGACCTGCAGCTACCATCCCCGCTGCACCACCCAGCAGCGACAACACCATCGCCTCCGTAAGTAGTTGCCGCACCAACCGCCATCGGCTCGCTCCCAAGGCGACACGGAGCGCCAGTTCCCGGCTGCGATCCGCCGCGCGCGCCGCAAACAGGCTGGCCAGATTCGCGCACGCCGCGAGCAGCACCAGCAGAGCGAGTGCGGTCACGCTGTAAAGAAATCCGCGGATCAGATCGCCTTCATCGGCATAGAGTCCTGGACGGATCAGCCGCAGCGGCACTCCGGTGTCCGTCTTTGGATACTCCTTCGCCAACTGCGCCGCGATCGAACTGAGATTTTCCGTAGCCTGCCGGGGCGTCACGCCGGGTTTGAGCCGGCCAAGCACCGTCAAAGGATGGCCCGTCCGATCCCGCAGGTACTCCGCGCCGAAGTGGTTCACAACGGGTATCCAGTAGTCCGGCCAGACAAATTGCTCCGTGCCGTGAAACCGCGGCGGGGCGACGCCCAAAACTGTGAACGGATCTTTGCCGAGCCGCACCGTCGTCCCGACTACGCCGGGATCGGCGTTAAATGCGCTTCGCCAAAGACTATCGCTCAATACCATATAAGGCGCCGAATTCGGACCGTGCACGTCCGCCTCGTGGAAGAACCGTCCCAATTCCGGTTGCACGCCCAGCAGATCGAAATAGTTGCCGGTAGCCGAGTAGCCCGAGACACTTTTCACCGTGTCACCCCAGCGCAATCTCCCCCCCGAATATCCATCATAGCCAGCCAGGCCGCTGAAGGTTGTGTTGCGCTGCTGGTAATCTTCAAACGCAGGATACGACGTAGTCAATAGTTTCCAGTTCGTCCACGGCTTGAAGCGAAGCTCGTACAGGTTCTGGGGCTCGCTCACATCCAGCGGGCGCAGCAGCACCGCATTCACTACTCCGAAGACGAGGACGTTCGCCCCAATCCCCAGCATCAGAGTGAGGACGGCTACGAGTGTGAACGCGGGAGACTTCCAAAGCGCGCGCAGCGCATAACGAATGTCCAGCAGCAGGTCTTTCATGACAATCGCGACCCCGAGTTAATGTGGATGAACGGGTGCCATCATAGACCTAACGAGGCAAAGCTCAGCCACAGCTCCGACAAGCGCAAGTGACGGACGAATGAATCGATTGGCTCAAGCGCGAGCCCTTTTCACTTGATGAATCCCGCTCCACCCCGATAGTTTTTCCTCGCAGTTGAGCGACCGGTGTGTCAGCGCGAGCTGATTCATAGTTGTTCAGCCCTGACTTTTCTGGACAGGAGTGGACTGACGGAAAATAATCGGGGGGCAAAACGCGTGGACCCTCATATTTATATATTGAGTATCGGTTCTCCAGGTTAAGCCTTGGCGGATGAAAGAGTTTCGGGGGTATAGCTCAGTTGGTAGAGCGTCTCGTTCGCAATGAGAAGGTCAGGGGTTCGAATCCCCTTACCTCCACAAATTTTGTGCGAGCAAAATTCAAGATCCAATGAGGGGATGAGAATCTTGTTCGACCGGTGGGGCGCGAAGCGCGCGGGTTAAAGGTGCGGAGGTAACGTCCACAATTAGGGTACATTGTTGGATCTCTAGCGGGAGCGTAATCCCCTTACCTCCAGTCTTCGCTCGCAGCGGTAGCGGAGAGCGTCGACTGTCGCGCCGTAACTTTAGTGAAGGCGGACATTTTTCGCCTTGCAACGTCAACGCGGCGAGCTTCGACTCGGCGTGCCACTTACGATGGGAAACTTCACATACGTATACATTCTTCAAAGCGGGGTCGACCCCGAACGCTTCTACACGGGATGTACAAGTGATCTTCGCAAGCGATTAGCTCGGCATAACAACGGCGATGTACCGCACACTGCAAATTGGAAACCTTGGCGAATTAAGACTTAGATCGCTTTTGCGAATAATGCACGCGCCCGGCAGCTGAACGCTATCTGAAATCTGCATCTGGTCGGGCGTTCCTCAAACAGCGTCTGTAGAGTCGCCTTCACTAGCGCAGCTTTGGATAATCCGCCAAACCTGCAATGCCGCAGTCGCGATTTTCGGTCGCGTGGAAAAATCTTGGCTTCGACGATTGCTTCCGATACTATTCGGCAACGCCGCAGTTGAATGATTGCGACGCAGGAGGTCCCTTTATGAAAAACTACAACTGGATTAGCAAGCTGACCGTTCTTCTTTTCGCGGCGGTGAATCTCGCCGTAGCGACAGGCGTTTCGGCTGGTGGTGGTTATGATTACTCACGAAGCGAGCTAATGGGCAACAGCGGGCTGACCATTTTTCGGGAGGCAGACTTCGGCAATGAAATGGGTCTGAGCCTTTCTATTGATGGCATTCCCATT
>DASQYT010000299.1:0-4374 GCA_035639075.1 Candidatus Elarobacter sp. | reverse complement strand
GTGGCGCTCGATTGGACTTCGAAACCGTGGGACCTCGCGCCGCTGGGAATCATGGTCGAGGAAGCGGGAGGGCGCTCGACAAACGTGCGCGGCGAGCGAACGATTTATACCGGTCAACTCGTCAGCACCAACGGAATCATTCACGACGAAGTGCTAGAGATTCTTCGGCGAAGCAAGTGATGTTGCGCATCAAGAGAGTCTACGACAAAGCGGCGAAGGAAGACGGCGGGCGCGTGCTGGTAGACCGCTTGTGGCCGCGCGGCATGAAAAAAGAAGCGGCGCAGATTGATCTGTGGATGAAAGAAGTTGCTCCTAGCGACAAGCTGCGCAAATCTTTTTGTCACGATGTGGAAAAATGGCCGGAATTTCAGAAGAGATATCGCGCCGAACTGAAACAGAAAAAAGAACTGCTCGCGGAATTGAAGAAAATGGAAAAAGAGCATGGAACGCTGACACTTCTTTTCGGCGCGAAAGATGAAGAACACAACCAAGCCGTAGTTCTCGCGGAAGTCTTGAAAGAAAAATGAAAGAACACTTCCGCGCGCCAATTGCCAAGGACGCGAGAAGACTCGCCAGCGAAATGCCCCTCCAAATTGGCCGTTTCGCCGGGTAGGGAAGAACCTTAGGCTCTAAATCTAGTTACCGTGGATCTTTCCGTTGGAGGTTCCGATGAATGTGCGCGTACAAGCCGAAAAAGCTGAACAATTCCGAAAGCTTCATCACGGGCCGCGAATGCTGGTGCTCGCGAACGCTTGGGATGTGGTGAGCGCGCGGATTCTGGAAGAATGCGGGCATCCAGCAATCGCAACAAGCAGCGCGGCGGTCGCTTTTTCCCGGGGTTATCCGGACGGTCAACGTATCCCGCGGGACGAGATGTTGGATGTGGTGGGGCGAATTGCCCGGGCCGTGCGAGTGCCGGTAACAGCGGATCTGGAAGCGGGCTACGGCACCACGGTGAAGAACATGGCGGAAACGACAAAAGCAGCCATCGATGCCGGCGCTATCGGGATGAACCTCGAAGACGTGACCGGCGATGACGAGCGTTCGCATGTGGCTTTGCCGCTGCAAGTGGAAAAGATTCGCGCCATCCGCGAGACGGCGAAATCCATCGGTGTTCCTTTCGTGTTGAATGCGCGCACGGATATTTATTTGATGCCCATCGGTCCGGAGGCCACGCGGTTCGAGCGAACTGTTGAACGGTTGCGGGCATACCGCGACGCTGGGGCCGATTGCCTGTTTGCACCGGGCGTTTACGACTGGGAAACCATCGCCAAGCTGGTGAAGGCAGTGGAGGCCCCTGTAAATATTCTTGCGAACGCAGCATGCCCTCCGATGGCAGAATTGGAAAAAATCGGAGTCGCCCGTGTAAGTGCGGGTTCGGGAATCATGCGAGCCGCGATGGCTGCCGTGCGGTGGATTGGAAAAGAAATGTTGCAAGCGCCCTCTTGCGAGGCCCTGTTCGCGGGAGCGATTCCCCATGCCGAGTTGAATCGCATGATGAATCGTCGCGCCAATGAGGCCAGTGCCTGAAACGCGCTCTCCGCTTCACGTTCTGAATGAAGAGATTGTGGCGTGCCGCAAGTGTCCGCGGCTGGTGCGCTACCGCGAAAAAGTGGCGCGGGAAAAACGCCGCGCGTATCGCAACTGGACCTACTGGGGAAGACCGGTCCCGGGATTCGGAGATGGGCACGCAGAGCTCTTGATACTTGGCCTTGCGCCAGCGGCGCATGGAGCGAATCGCACGGGAAGAATGTTCACGGGTGACCGTTCAGGGGATTTTTTGCACGCAGCTCTGCACAAAGCAGGCTTTGCGAATCAGCCGGTTTCAGAGAATCGCGAAGACGGGCTGCGCTTGGAAAATGTGTACATCAGCGCGACTTGCCGCTGCGCGCCGCCCGAAAACAAGCCGCTCCCCGGAGAAATCTTGAATTGCCGAGGCTACTTCGAGCGCGAACTGGAAATCTTGAAACCCAGGGCGTTGCTCGCGCTGGGAAAAATCGCCTGGGATGCCTACCTCGAAATCTTGAAGCAACGCGGCGTGATTGCTTCGCGCTCGCTGTACAAATTTGCGCACGGCGCGGAAGCGGACGTTGCCTCTGGCTTTCCGCGTTTGTTCGGCGTGTACCATCCGAGCCAGCAAAATACGCAGACTGGCCGCGTAACACCGACCATGTACGCCGCTGTGTTTCGCCGCATCCGCCGTTTCCTGGAAAACTAGCTTCGTTCTTCGCCAGATCCGGACGCAGTGTCAGGAAACCCTTGCGGAGCTATGGCGGGATTCGCCGACAGGACTCCGGCAATCGGCAAAGGCCTGTCGTATGGCGCCTCCAAGCGTCCCTTTTTCAAGTCTTTGCGGGGCACTCAACCGGCGTGCAATGGCTCCTCAGGTGCATTCCTTGTATGCCCCAGCACTTCGCAGGGAGGAGACCATGGAACGAAGGAAACTCAGCGGTGTATTTGTGCGCGTCACGATTTTGGCTACGGCACTCAGTTTGGCTGGCACGTGCAGAGCGCAGGATCAGTCCTCAGAAACGCCACGAGAAGCGACAACACAAGCGCCAGACCAGCAGCGGCAGAAGGCGGATGGAGAGCGGCACGGGCTGCCGATTGAAACTTATGCTGTTGCTCCGGGGACGAAGTTTCTGGTGCGGCTCGAAGATGAGCTGGGCACCAAGGGCACGCAGGAAAACGCCAAGTTCAAAGTGAAGACACTGGAGCCGCTCGAAGCAGGCAGCGGGATTTATCTACCGTCCGGCGCGGAGATTCACGGGCACATCAGCCACGTGGAACCGGCAGGAGTGGCCGGACGCGCGAAACTTTGGCTGACGTTCGACGAGATTCGCACCAAATTTGGCAGCCTGCCGATCGTGGCGGAAGTCGTGAGCGTGCCGGGCGACCATAGCGTTAAGTCCGCCAACACAAAAGAAGGACTGATCGAAGGGCGATCCAGCAACCAGCATGACGCCGCCGAAGCGGCCGCAGCAGGCGCGGCGATCGGAGCCGTTAAAGGTGTAAAGGACAAGAACAAGAAAGAAGCCGCCGAGGGTGCTGCATTCGGAGCGCTAACGGCGTACCTCGTGGAATCAGGCCGCGGCCACGAGTTGAACCTGCCAAAGGGCGCTAAGCTCGAATTGGAGCTGGAACGGGCGCTGTACCTTGTGAAGGAGTGAGGCAGACCTCGGCTATTTGGCGGTTCCCTTCGTTCCTGGGTGGCTGGGACGCTAGTTAACTTGTCGAGGCCCCCACCCCGTGTTTTTGTAAGTGTTGCATCCAAAGGGTTTAGTGTTTGTGTAAATGGCTTAGAATCAACGTTTTATCGGCAATCCTGTAGGTGTTCATTCTAAAGCTACTTATGTTGCACCAAAATTGTGCTAACTAAATGTGCCCGTCCAGCCCGTTTTCCTTGGCAGCAAAGATTTCTCGCGCGGGGCACTCGCGGAACTGCGAACCTGAGAAGTTGGGCGGGCCAAGGCGCAACTCGGGTCAGAGACTGGGTTCGGGAATGGGCTGCGATACGAAAAGCCAAAGGAGCCGCTCAGATTTACCTGAAGAGAATTGTGTCACATGGCTATCGAAGAGCAAGAGCCATTTGGTGAAATTCGCTCAGGATCGGGCGGTTTGCGTTTCCGGTGGGAATACTCCCCTTGTCGAAGTGGCCGGAAAATGGGCGATGGTCTCATTTACACTGGGCTAACCGCTGGCCCGGCACCCAAATCACAAATAGTGTTGGCGATCTCGGATACAATTCGTTACGGGGGTGGCCGATGAATCGCTCAGGACTATTTGTGTTGGGCCTGCTGCTTTTTTCAACTGCTTGTTTTGGGGAGACAATCCCGGGTGACTCTCAAACGCTGCAGGCTCTGCTATCCGAAGTACGCCAACTGCGGCAGGATTTGCAGACCACGACCATCGCAGGGCAAAGGGCACAAATTCTCATCTATCGGCTGCAAGGGCAGGAGGCGGCTGTCGCGCGCGCCTCTCAGCGTCTCGAGGAAGCGCGCGAAAAACTCGCAAGAACTCAAGACGAGCGGAAACACGTGGCCGCTGATGTTAAACAGCAGGAAGAGTTCATAAGCAACATGGAGAATCCTGCCGCCGAAAGGAAAGAGGTTGAGCGTATGCTATTTCAATCCAAGACACGGATTGAATCGCTAGATAGCCAGGAACAGCAACTGCAGACGCGAGAGATAGACGCCGAGCAACAACTGCGAGCGGAAGAAGTTAGACTCAGCGACCTCCGCGACCAGTTGGACCGACTGGATAAGGCTCTGGAAAACGCTAGCCGGCGGCCGGGCGGCAGCCCCCAGTGAACACAGCGCGAAAGGTGACAGGGCACTTGTCCGGGTTTCCGACATTACCGGCCAATCTCTGCCC
>DASQYT010000298.1:0-5553 GCA_035639075.1 Candidatus Elarobacter sp. | reverse complement strand
ACTGCTAGCTTAGAAGCCGCTGCCGATGGGAACCGTCGCAAAGCCGTCCACTCTGCGAAGTATTCTCCAGCAGCGCTGCCCGCGCTGCCGCATTGGCGGAATTTTTCAATATTCCATCTTCCGCGGATTTCCGAAGATGTGTGAGCGCTGTTCTATTTGTGATCTCAAATTCGAGCGGGAACCCGGCTATTTTCTGGGCGCCATGTACTTCAGTTTTGCTTTGGGAGTTTTGATTATGGCGCCAATCGCCGCGCTTCTTTGGTTTCTTACGGGCTCGTGGATAACCAAAGTTACTATCTGGGCCGTCGTGTTGTTCTTGCCCTTTGCGCCGACGATCACGCTCTTTGCCCGCGTATTGTGGATCTATCTTGACCAGGCCATTGATCCTGAACGGTCGCCCTAGGAAGTCGCGCGGCTCAACGGAGAATTAATCGCGCTCTTTCGTGGCTGCCACCTTTCGCTGAATAACCTCTCGCGATTGACGCACCAGCCTGCGATCTGGTCCGTCGGGCGCCAGTTTGAGATAGGCATCCAAGTCGTGGAGTTGCAGAGTGTACTCCTTCCTGCGCCCATGAACGTCCGCCAATGCTAGATAAGCCGACGCGAGGCCTGGATTTCGCTGAAGAGCTTCGCGGGCGCTCTGTTCCGCCTCCTCAAGATGGTCCAAGCCAAAGAACACAATACTCAGCATGACTCGCCCTACGGCCGAATTACCGTCCGCCTCCAATCCTCTGTCAATGACGCTCTTTGCTTCCCCGTAATTCCCGAGCCGGCATAGCACGAAGCCAAGGGAGAATTGTGCCCATGGGTATCTCCCACCGCTGAGATCGATCGCTTTTTGGAAGGCTTCCGCCGCTTTCTTGTCGTTGCCCAGCCTTAGCTCCGCCACGCCCAGGTGGTAATACGCTTCGTAATACTCCGGAAACTCCGTGACCGCCCGCGCGAATTGCCTCCGTCCGCCGGCAGCATCAAACTTTTCCAGACGCTCCAATCCGTTGTAGAACGCTGCGCGTGCCCTACTAGGTATCTTCAGTTCCCGGACGGATACTCTGTAATTCGCATTCTTTCTTGGCAGCCGATTGCTAGCCCTAAGATAAAGCTCTACCGGCTGCATAGGCCCGCGCAATTGCAGGCTCGTCCGGGTCGGTTCGTAACCTGGCTCCTGTAGCACGATTTCGTAATTTCCGGGTGTAAGGCCGCGCATCTCAAAGTGGCCACTGGAGTCTGTCAAGACCCCTGCAAAGGATCCACCGGCAAGCGACCGGACGCTCACAAGAACGCCCCGGATCGGAATGTTTCTGCCCTCAGCCAGCACAGTCCCGAGGATCCCTGCCGGTTGCGGATCAAAACTGGCGAGTTGCGCGCGGGCAATTGGCGCGCACATGAGAACGCCCAGCAACAGTCCCCGCGACACGCCTTCCTTGGTCCATCGTAGGATCCTGCCGATTCTTCCTGGAATAGGTAATGGGGTATTCATAAGTTGCCGGCAAAGGGAGGGCCCGGGAAGGATTTGCCGCCTCAGACTGCCCGCGACATGCGGGCGTTTGTAGAGCGTGGGCAGACCCGTTTGCGACAGTTTCCGCTGCCGGATAAGAATCCGCTGCTCGAGTCGTTGCACCACGACTGTTTACGAGCGTCGGGCGAAGCGAACTGCAAAGGAGGGGCGGTCAGTCGCGCGGAACTGGCGGGGTCTGCTGCGCGGGCCGTTGATCCTGCATTTCGTGGCCCTTCACGTCCTGCCTCGCACATTACCGCCTGTGCAGAACATTACAATCCAACAGGAACCTCAATTACGTTTCCGGCAGAAGCCGAATTCCAAGGTCAGGTAATGCCCCGAGAAGCCCGGCGGATTCCACGGCCAGCCGGGTACTAGGCAGGGATGGTGACGAACAGGTTGCAAAAAAGCACAGGAATTAGCGGCGCTTCCTTGACTTGGCGGGAAGCCGACTCAATAATGGTAAAGCATGAGCGTACGCGCCGGAGGCGCTGAAGACATGTTCCTTGACGCCAAGGAATTGGCCGTTCACAAGCTGCGCATCCGGAAGACTTACGCCCCGGGCAGCATCGATTTTCATTCCGCGGAGATCAAGCAAATCGAGCCGCTGGAAGTGACGGCCACGGCGGAGTTGCTGGAAGGCCAGATTCGTATCGATGGTACCCTCGAAACAAAGATCGAGTTGGTGTGCGCGCGCTGCCTTGAACCGGTCGTGGAAGAGGTAAGCCGGACGTTTGACCTCGTTTATGCGCCGTTGCCCAAGGACATCAGGCACAAAGCAGACCGGCTGAAGGACGACGATACCGAGATTGGATTCTACGAGGGCCCAGGACTTTTCCTGGCGGACGTATTGAAGGAGCAGGTGTTGCTGACACTGCCGTTAAAGGTCATCTGCCAGAGCGACTGCCGGGGGCTGTGCCCGAATTGCGGTGCAAACCTGAACCACGAAGAATGCCGCTGTGAGACCCACGCGATGGACCCCCGAATGGCCCCTCTCGCGCGCCTCAAGCAGGAGTGGCTCAAGAAACAATAGTTTCGCAGGGCTGACAAGCCCGATATAATCCGCCCACTGGGGCCGGAACGAGGTGCAGTGCTATGCCTAACCCAAAACGAAGGCATTCCAAGAGACGAACCAGCACACGGCGTGCGCACGACTTTTTGTCCAAGCCCGCGCTGGCCAAGTGTCCGAATTGCCACGAAATGAAACAGCCGCACCAGGTTTGCCCGCATTGCGGATACTACAAGGGCAAAGCGGCACAAGAGGCGGCGTCGTAAGGATTCGGAGTTTCTCTCGCTTCGTCTGCGGACAAAAATCCCATGATCACCATCGCCGTTGACGCTATGGGAGGGGACCATGCGCCCCGCCCCGAGGTCGAGGGGAGTGTGCTGGCCGCGCGGGAGCTTGGAATTCGCATTTTGCTGGTCGGCCAGCCGAATGTGGTGCGTGCGGAGTTGGCGAGACACGCTTCTCCCAACCTGCCCATCGAGATCGTGCCGGCTGGTGACGTGATCACCATGCAGGATCATCCTGCCCAGGCGTTTCGGCGAAAGAAGGACAGCTCCGTGCACGTGGCGGCGCGGCTCGTACGCGAGGCAAAGGCCGACGGAATGGTCAGTGCGGGCAACACGGGCGCGGTAATGACTGTAGCGAAGTTCTTGCTGGGAACACTGGAATCGGTGGATCGTGTGGCATTGGCGGCTCCGTTTCCCAACGCCAAAGGCGGCGTTTCCGTGCTGCTTGATGTAGGAGCCAACGTCGATTCCCGGCCGGAACACCTGGTGCAGTTCGCGGTGATGGGCGAGGTCTACTATCGCGCCACTTTCGGCAGCAAGCGGCCGCGCGTGGGCCTGCTCTCGGTCGGTGAAGAAGAGATCAAGGGCAACGAATTGACGCGCGAGGTCTACACGCGGCTGAAGAAGAGTCCGGTTCATTTTGTCGGCAATGTCGAGGGCGGGGATTTGTTTTCGGGCAATGTGGATGTGATTGTGAGCGACGGTTTCGTGGGCAACATCGCGCTGAAGATTTGCGAAGGCCTGGCGTTTCAGATTTTTGGGTTGCTGCGGAAATCCATGAACAGTTCGCTGGTTTCGCAGGTGGGCGGAATGCTTTCAAAAGGTGCCTTCAAGGCCCTGCGTAAGACAATTGATTACACGGAGTACGGCGGCGCGCCGCTCTTGGGGGTGCGCGGTGTTTGCGTGATCGGGCACGGCCGATCGAACGCCAACGCCGTCAAAAATGCCATTCGCGTAGCCGCGGGGCTGGCCCGTGCGCGCATGAACGAGAAAATTGAACAGGAGCTCTCGTCCGCAGCCGTTCTCGCTTAACGGCCTTAAGAGAGGATTTAGCTATGGGCAAAGTCGCATTTGTTTTTCCCGGACAAGCTTCGCAATACCCGGGCATGGGCAAAGAGCTGGCTGAAAAATATCCGGCGGCGAAGGCCGTTTTTGACGAGGCCGATAGCGCGCTGGGCTTCTCGATTTCAAAGATTTGCTTTGAAGGCACCGAAGAAGAACTCAAGCTGACGGCCAACACTCAACCTGCGATTTTGACTTGCTCCGTTGCCGTATTTCGCGTGCTGGTGGAGAAGGGCCTGGCCCCCGATTTCGTGGCCGGGCACAGCCTTGGCGAGTATTCGGCTCTCGTGGCTGCGGGTTCCCTGAAGTTTGCGGATGCCGTGCAGTTGGTGCGCAAGCGCGGAACGTACATGCGGGACGCCGTTCCCGCGGGTGTTGGCGCGATGGCCGCCATTATGGGTTTGTCTCCCGCGGTGGTTGCGGACGCTTGCAAGCGCGCGGCAGGTACCGAAGTTTGCGCGCCCGCGAACCTGAATTCTCCCGACCAGACGGTCATCTCCGGACACTCCGCCGCGGTCAAGCGCGCGGTGGAAGTCGCGTCTCAGCTCGGGGCCAAGCGCGCCGTAATTCTGGCAGTTTCCGCGCCCTTCCATTCGCCTCTGATGATGCCGGCTCAAGAAAAGCTGGAAAAGAATCTACGAGATACGCAATTTTCAAAATTGCAGGTGCCGCTGGTTACCAACGTGGACGCGGACACCATCGAAACCGGCGACGAAGCACGCGAAGCGCTCATTCGCCAGGTCACCATGCCGGTGCGCTGGGAAGCGTCCGTCCGGCTGCTGATCGATGAGGGTGTAAACACTTTTGTGGAAGTGGGTCCCGGGCGCGTTCTGACCGGCTTGCTCCGGCAAATCGAGCGTTCCGTGGCAGCGCTGAACGTCGAAGACGAAAAAAGTTTGGCCGCGACCACGGAGAAAATCGCCGGCGCCAGATCCGATGCCGCCTAGAGTCGATTCGTTCAGGTGTCATCCTGAGCGCGCCTAATTTAGGTGCGTAAAGGATCTCAGGCTGACAGAGTTCTAGTATTCAAATGGCGAAGCCGAATCTATGTTCAGTTTGAAAAACAAAGTCGCGCTAGTCACTGGTGCCTCCCAAGGTATCGGCCGCGACACGGCGCTAGCGCTCGCGGAAGCCGGTGCCAAAGTCGCCGTGGCTGCGCGCAATGAAGAAAAGCTAGCCGTACTGGTAAAGGACATTGTCGCCGCGGGCGGCGAAGCGTTCGCCGTGAAAATGGACGTGGCCGACGCGGAACAAGTGAAAGCCGGCTTCAAGCAGGTGGTCGAAAAATTCGGCCGCCTGGACATTCTGGTGAACAACGCCGCCATCACCCGCGACGGCCTGGCCTTGCGCATGAAGCAGGACGACTGGGAAGCCGTCATTCGAACGAATCTGACTGGTGCCCACCTGTGCATCCAGCAAGCCCTTGGAACCATGATGCGCGCGCGCGTTGGCCGCATTATCAACATTGCTTCGGTCGTTGCGCAGACGGGCAACGCAGGCCAAGTCAATTACGTGGCCGCAAAGGGCGGCCTCATCGGCCTGACGAAGGCAATCGCCATCGAGATTTCTTCACGCAACATCACCGTCAACGCCGTTGCTCCCGGCTTCATCGAAACACCCATGACCGACGTTCTCGGTGACAAGGTGAAGGAAGAATTGAAAGCGCGCATCCCATTGGGCCGGATGGGTTCCGCCCGCGATGT
>DASQYT010000297.1:0-7159 GCA_035639075.1 Candidatus Elarobacter sp. | reverse complement strand
GACCTCCTCATTGTGTTCTACGAAGGTCGCCAGGCCGTCTACAAGATCTGGAACCTCTCTGCAGCAAAGAACTAATCAAGGTTTTCGCAGCGGGTCCCCCTGCCCTTCCACGAGTGTAATGTATTGATTGAGTGGGAGATTGGTGAAGCGTTCCGCGCGGCCGCTTGGCAGCGGCCACTTCACCTCGACCCAGTCGATCTGGGTGCGCCTGCCGATGCCCAGCACCACGCGCGGGTCGTGAGAGGCCAGATAACTTCCCGCTCCCGTCTTGAAGTGTGATCGCTTCAAGTCTCCGGCCTGCCAGGTAATCAGCGCGCCCACAGCGTCGGGATTGGTTCCCTTCGCGACCAGTCTTACGCCCAACCAATGGCTTAGCCGGCCAACCTGATTCTTGAGCAGCAGAGGCGACCCATTGTTGATTGCGACCAACACATCGAGGGCGCCGTCGTTATTGAAATCGCCAATCGCCATGCCGCGTGCGGCATATGGCTTTGAGAAAACGGGACCGCTGCCAGCCGTCACATTCTCGAATCCTCGGCCCGTGCCGTGAAAGAGCAACATGGGCTCGCGGTATTTCACTTCGCTGGAATGCTCCTGGATTTTGTCGTCAGGGTGGCCGTTTGCAAGCAAGAGGTCGGGCGTGCCGTCGTTGTCGTAATCGAGAAATTTCACCCCCCACCCGCTCATCAGGCGCGTGACCTTGCCAATGCCATAAGGAATGGCCATATCGTCGAAGGTCTCATCGCGATTGTTGTGGTAAAGCGAATACATCTCCTGGTCTACGTTGGTGACGAACAGGTCCATCCAGCCGTCCTGGTCGTAGTCGGCGGAGTCCACCCCCATCCCGGAGCGCGGCCGCCCCTCGGCGCTGTAGCCCACGTTGGCCTGAAGGCCTATCTCTTCGAACTTCCCATTGCCACGATTGACAAACAGGAAATTCGCCATTGTGTCATTGGCGACGAATAAATCCATTCGCCCATCGTTGTTGATGTCGCAGGCGACGACGCCCCAGGCCTTGCCGAGGGACTTCGAGATCCCAGACTCGTGGCTGACGTCTGTAAAAGTGCCGTCGCCATTGTTGTGGAACAGCCAGCTCGGCATAGGGTCGTAGACGCGTGGGATGCAGTAGTAGCGCTGGCCGGTCTGAGGGTTGCCGCAAAACTTGTTCTTGGACTTGTCGAAATCCACAAACCGGCAAATAAAGAGGTCAAGTTTTCCGTCGTTGTCGTAGTCAAACCAGACGGCACTCGATGCCCAGCCCTTGGTGGGCAGGCCAGCTTTCCTGGTCACATCGGTAAACTTGCCGTCGCCGTTGTTGTGGTAGAGAATGACGCCGTTGTACTGCGTCACAAGGAGGTCGGGCAAGCCGTCGCCGTCGTAATCGCCGGCCGCCACACCCATCCCATACCCGCCGCCGCCGACGCCGGCCTTTTCGGTCACGTCAGTGAATGTTCCGTCGCGATTGTTCCGGTAAAGCGCATTGCGGAGCGGTGGCTGGGGATCGAAGAAATCACACTTGCCGCTGTTGACCAGGTAAATGTCCATCCAGCCGTCGTTGTCATAATCGATGAATGCGCATCCTGCACCCACGGTTTCCGGCAAGTACATCTCCGGGGAGCGCCCGTTGTGGTGTACCCACGTAATCCCGCTCACCGCAGGCGCGACAAGCTCAAACGGAAACTTGCCACTGCTCTGAGGCGCTGCGAGGGAGTATGGTCGTGGGGAGCGTGGCAGATAGCCCCCGACGAGCGCAGCGAGCAGACGCTTCAGGAAGCCACGGCGCGAGCGGATGTGCAGCCTTCTCTGATTGAACATTAAGCTGTGGAGCTCCCCAGATAGACTGCACGACTTCAGCAGAATACCGCCCAACTCGTTGACAAGAGAATTTACACCTGCGGACGCACGCTCACAATGTTTTCGCGTGTTCGCGCGTTCACAAAAACTCTAAGAAGTTGCCCGGGTTGTGGCAGCTTGCTATCATGAAGGAATATGCGCAGTTTTGGTGAGCGCGCAGAGTCCCTCCGGCACTGCGCTTGCCGGGCTGGGCCCGCACTCTGCTGGTACAAGCTGTGTCTTGCACTTCTGATTTTCCCCATCTTCGGCTTGGCACAGCTCAACCATATTGAGATGGCGGCGCGTCTGCTGAGCCAGGGGCAAATGGACCAGGCGGAAATTGAAGCGCGCCAGGCCCTGGGAAATCCGCCCACTCGAGCGCTGGCTTTGGCGATGCTGGGGACGATTCGGCTGGAGGAAGGCAAATATAAAGAGAGCACGAGCTTTCTAACCCAGGCCTTAGCGCTTAATCCTCATTTGGTGGGCGCTCGAACGAGTCTGGGAAACGCTTACTTATTGCAGGGTAAACCAGATTTGGCGCGGAGAAGCTTCCGGGAGGCCGTGAAACTCGAGCCCGGGAACTTCAACGCCCGGTTTGAATTGGCCAAGGTTGATGCATCTCTCCATAACTATCGGCGATCCTTGGAAGTGGCAGGCCCGATCGTAGCTCAACTAAGCGAGTCCGATGACGGTATTCTGTTGCTGGCAACGGACTATGGTTCGCTGGGGGAAAAAGAAGCCCTTAGGGGCCTGGTTCGTAACTGGCAGCAGTTGCCCGCCGCGTCCGACGAAACGTCCCTGGAATTTGGCAATGTCTTAGCGATGTTCGGAATGATCCTCGAGGCGAAACAGGTTTTCGAAGCCGAAGAAGTAAAGATCGCTGAGCATCCTTCCCCCACGCTGGCGTTGCAGCTCGGAAAAAGCTACTTGTCCCTGGGAGTTATGGACAGAGCAGAGCAGAACTTTCAACGCGCGCTCGACTTGAACCCCGCGTGCGCGGTTTGTGACCAGGGCCTTGCCGAGATTGCGGAGCGGCAAGGGAATACAGAGAAGGCATTGGCGTACCTGGTCACGGCGAAACAACTGGATCCTGAAGATCCTGAAATCCTTTTCGAGTTCGGAAAAGTGTGCCTACAGCGAAATCTGCTGGAGGATGCTTTGCCTGCGCTCGAAAAGGCAGTCGCGCTAAAACCCGACCGGGATCCGTACGTCTATGTTTTGGCTTCCGCCAACGTCGCTAGAGGCAACCTCTCCAAAGCTGCGTCGCTATTCGCACGGCTACTGCAAAAGCATCCGCATGATGCCGTCGTGAAGTATTCGATCGGGGCAGTGAACTACCTGCAGGGCAAGTACCCCGAGGCCGAGTCCTTGCTCAAACAAAGCCTGCAAGCGCAGCCCGATCAGGTTGCGGCTTCCTACTACCTGGGCCTTACTTATGATGCGCTTGGCGAGGATGATCGGGCTGTTGTGGTGTTTCGCGACCTGCTCAGGAGTCACGCCGAGCATGCGCCTTCGTGTGTCAAGCTGGGAAGCATACTTTTGAGACAGCACCACTATGACGAAGCCCGGGAAGAACTTGAACGCGCGGTTCTGCTCGATCCCGGGTCCGTGCAAGCCCACTATCAGCTTGGCTTGTTGTTTCGCCGTCTTGGCAGAACCGCCGAGTCCGATAGTCAGTTCGCCGAGTCACGCAAGCTTGAGGCAGAGCGGAGTTCGCAGACGGACTTGAAACTCCGATTGCTGTTACCCGACTGATCAAATGAGCCTTCGTCTACCCAGCAATCTCTCAGGATCACGGCGTGACTTTCTCCGCCAACTTGGCCGTTTGGGCTCCGTGGTGCCCGCGTCTCTACTGTTGACAGGGCTGCGTGACGCGGCGGCACTTCAAAGATCGCCGGCATCACCTGCAAGCCGGAAACCCCAGAGCAGTCCTGACCATGCGGCGGGATTTTCTTTCACAGATATTAGCGCAAAGGCTGGTTTGGGCGGAGCAATCAACGTTTTTGGCGGCGTTACGCATAAGCGCTTGCTCCTGGAGGAAACCGGATGTGGCGTCGCTCTTTTTGACTACGACAACGATGGCTGGCTGGACATCTTTATGGTCAATGGGACGAGATTTGAAGGCATCTCGCAGCAACATCAGCCGGCCAACTTCTTGTTTCACAATAACCGCGACGGGTCCTTTACCGACGTAACGGAGAAAGCTGGACTGATTGGCACGGGATGGGGTCAGGGGTGCTGCGTCGGAGATTATGACAACGACGGATACGACGATCTGGTCGTGACTTATTGGGGTGGGATCGTCCTTCACCACAATAATGGAGATGGGACGTTCACTGATGTCACGCAAAAGGCCGGCCTCGTTCAAAACAGCCCGACGCCGCGATGGAACACCGGTTGCTCTTTTGTGGACTACGACCGCGACGGTCACCTTGACCTGTTTGTCGCAAACTACGTGAATTTTGATCCGCAAGTGGCGCCTCAACCCGGCGAGAACCAGTACTGCAGGTATTATGGTCTGTCCGTCGGATGCGGACCGCAAGGGATGAGTGGGGGGACGAACATCCTGTACCGCAATCGCGGCGACGGAACATTTGAGGACGTTTCCGAGCGCTCAGGTGTGTCGGTCCCGCGCGGCCCAGCGGCGCCGACTTCTGTCAGCAATCAGTGGGTGCCCGCGGGCTCTTACGGACTCGGAGTGTGTGCGGCGGACTTCGACAACGACGGCTGGCCGGACATCTACGTAGCGTGCGACTCCGTCCCAAGCCGTTTCTACCACAACAATCAAGATGGAACGTTCCAGGAGATAGGCGCCGACGCGGGCTGTGCCCTCAACGAGAACGGGACGGCCCAGGGCGGCATGGGCGTGGGAGTTGGCGACTACGACTGCGATGGCTGGCTCGACATCGTCAAGACCAACTACTCCGACCAGACCGCCAATCTATACCATAACAACGGCGACGGCACATTTTATGACGCTGTCTTTCAAGCGGGATTGGGCGTCAATACGAAGTATCTGGGATGGGGAGTAGGACTTTTTGATTTCGACAACGACGGCTGGCCGGATATCTTCATGTCCAACGGCCACGTCTTCCCTACGGTCGACACGAAGAGACTACACGTGACGTTCAAACAGGGAAAGACTGTCTACAAGAATCTCGGCAACGGGAGCTTTACAGATGTTACATCGAGCGCCGGACCGGGCGTAACTCAGCCGCACAGCAGCCGAGGGACTGCGTTCGGAGACTTCGACAACGACGGAGACGTGGACGTCGCAGTTCTAAACATGAACGAGGCGCCTTCGCTCCTTCGCAATGATTGCAGCTCGGGAAACCACTGGCTGAAGATCAAATGCATCGGCACCAAGTCCAATCGCAGCGCCATTGGCGCACGCGTGCGAGTTGTTACTGGCCAACATTCTCAAATAAATGAGGTCATGAGTGGGTCCAGTTACATGTCCCAAAATGACTTTCGCCTACATTTTGGGCTCGGCCAAGCTGAGCAGGCGGACTTGGTTGAAGTCCGATGGCCTTTGGGACTGATGGAATCGTTCAAAAACGTTAGTGTAAACCAATTGCTCGTGGTTCAAGAGGGCCACGGCATAATTCGGGGCAAGAAATTTGGCAAGTGATAGTGTAGCTTTCGCCGCTCAGGCGTTTTTCCGCTGGCCGCAAGCATCATATTTTCACAAAAGGAAACTTGGCGCATCCCAACTCAGGAGGGACAAAGACTTACCGATGGATGGCCCGCGCTTTGCGTGCCATCCATCGGTTGGTTAAGGGGTGTTGGGTGGCCTAGAAAAAGATTTGCAGCCCGAGCTGGACTCTCCTCGGGACATTGCATTGGCTGCCGGTATGTCCAAAGTTGGAGTTGCCGTTGTTGGGCAACCAGAACTGGTCCACGGGGCAGAAGAAAACGCGGTTGAGGACATTGCCTGCATCGGCTTGCACCCGAACGTATCGGCCCTCACCAAAGTGAGTGTCCTTGAAGATGGAGAAGTCCTCGTTGAAGTACTTAAAGCCACGGACACTTGCATCCTCGCGGGGAGCGTTACCGAAAGCAAGTGTACCGGGACTGGTCCATCCTGCCTGGTTGAGATAACTGTCTGTCTTGGGGTCTTTGAATGTTCCCGTTAGTCCGTTGCCAGCCTTATTGGGGAATGTTGCATAGTTGAACAGGACCCCGCCAAGTGCGGTGTTATCAGTGGTGATGGACAGCGGCCTCCCGGACTGGTAGGTCTGCGTCGCCGAGATTTGCCAATCGCCAATGACTTTGTCCAAAACTCCCGACGCGTTCTTTCCGACCGCCTTGCCCTTGCCGAACGGCAACTGATACATCCAGCCAAATGTGAAGATGTTTGGCACGTCGTCCGAACTGACCGAGTAAAGGTTGCTCATATCGCTAGGATTCTGCACGGGAGGTCCCCCGGCACCCAAACCAGTTTCCGAGCCGTTATTCATGAGCCTGGAATAGGTGTAAGCAACACGGAGCTGCAGGCCTTGGCTCATGCGCCGGTCAAACGAAGCCTGCAAGGCGTTGTAGTGGCTATTGCCGTTTGGAAAATAGCGCCAGTTAATCTGGTGGTACTGCGGCCACGTTCTCAAGGACTGGGCCACTGTTCCGCTAAACCCCGGGTAAGGTGGGGTGTTAAATCCCGCCGCCGCTGCCGTCGCGTCAGGCACACCATTGGTGAACAGAGCCCCGAGAACGCCCTGTCCTAGGGCGAGCACGCTGCCGGGGTTCATGTTGTCATAGACTCCGGCGGAGCTGCGGCCATCGATCAGTCGCGTCCCATGATTGCCCACGTAGGCGATATCGATCGCCATGTTCTGGCCCAGTTGGCGCTGAAACGAGATCGACCAATTCTGGTACCGGGGCATGGTGTAAGTCCTGGGATCCACACCCACGGGGGATGCGTTATTCGCTACGTCGGCCCGCAGTTGGGGTGGCAATTGGGAGGCGATGAGGCCAACCGGCCATCCGCAAGAAACACCTAGCGCGGTGACTTGGGCAGGGCATGCACCGGTCCCGTTGAAGTAGAACGCGGGGAATCGTCCGTTGGTGTTATTCGGAGCCACCGGGTTGGTTTGGTAGCCGTCTACCGGGTAAGGATCCCACGAGTCCGCCTGCGCGCCGGCATAGTACATCCCGTAGCCGCCGCGGATCACGGTCTTGTTCTTGATCTGATAGGCAAAGCCGAAGCGCGGGCCAACGCTCCAACTGCTGTTCCCGATAGGCTTGCTGCCGCCGAATACCGTTGCTCCAAGATGGCCGACAGGGTTGGCAGCGGTAGGATCGAATGTGGAAAACTTTCCGTGCTGCTCCG
>DASQYT010000296.1:0-3019 GCA_035639075.1 Candidatus Elarobacter sp. | reverse complement strand
ACAAATTCCGCCTTGCCGTTCGGGTCCCAGCCTTCAAACTGTGTGATCGTCGTTTCCGTCACCATCAGCCCGTCGCTGTTGATCCCGAAATCGTCGTCGCTTGCAATCACTCCCGGAAAACCATCCATCAGGATTCGGTAGCCATTCTTTGGCGCGATGTCGAACACGATCCGCCAGCGTTCGCCGTTTCGGTAACTCGTCCAGTTGTTATGCGCCATCACGATTTGCCCGTCTTTCGTCCAGCTTCCCGTAGCCACGAAAGCGCTGCAGTTCCCAGGGCTCTTCAGATTCGGCGCATTGGCCACTTTTTGTCGCTTGTTTAGCCACGGAACGTAATAATCCGGCAGTTCCTCGAATGCGTTGAACGCCACGATGTCATCGACATCCAGCTTCGAACCGGTGCGGGCTCGCAGTCCCTCAACGATCCCCTGAAGCTCCTGCTGATATTCCGCATCGATCTTCGGCCACAGCATTTCGCGCGCGGCTTTCCGGAAGAATTCCCAGTCGCGTTCGGTGGAATGCATCATTCCCGCGCTTACTGCCGCGAACCCGTCTTCAATTTCCGGCGCCAGCAGATACCCGTGCTGATAGCCAACCGTGCCTGGATCGCCCTCGAGATGAACGTAGATCCAGCCGCCTTGTTCGAACCGCGATGCGGATTTCAGTCGTGGATCGCTTGCCGCTGCATGTTCCCGCGCCGCCGCAATCGTGACCACCACCGCGTCATTCGCAGACGCCGAAGCCTGCGCTGCGCTCCCCGCCCACCACAGCGCGGCTCCTCCCAGGATCACCAGCAGAACCGCTGCCGCCCGCCTCGTCGAATCCGCGCTCATCTTGCCTCCTGCTTTCCCGCGCCGTTTCTCCGCGTAAAAATCATACCGCGCGTCCGGCCCGCATCCAGCGTGAAACCTTTCACGCCTTGCTGTTGGTCCCTTTCGAACAGAATCGTGATTCGTGGTTCATTCATTTCAAATTTATCAGCCGCCGTCGCATCCACCGTAATCGGGGGAAGATTGCCGGTGTGCGCGGAGCCCCCTGCGTCCAGCAGTGCGACCACCTTCAGCTTGCCATCCACAATTCCGAGCCGGTACGCGACGTCCAATTCGTCGCTCCAATAATCGCCTTGGTAATTCTTAATCTGTTCCGGCGACAGCGAAACCGCCTTCTGTTCCTTGTCGCGCTTTTCCGGCGTTTCCTTACTTGCTTCTTTCGGCTTCATTAGGCCGGCCAGATACACGTCCGCGACCCGGTGTGCGCGGTTCGAGGGCCTCGCGCTTCCCAGATTGCACAAGCACGCCACAGAAAAGTGCTGCTCTGGAAAGCGCAGCAACTCCGCGCGGTATCCGCCCCAGGACCCGCCGTGGCTAACGGTATGCAGTCCGCGGTAGTCCTGGATGAACAATCCCTTCGCGTAGTCCAGCAGCTTGCCGTTGTTCAGTTTGCTCTGTTCCTGGATCTCCGCCAGGAACTCTTTGCCCCCCATCCGCCCGCTGTAGAAGTTTTCATCCCACTTCAGCAAATCCTCCACGGAGGTGTGCACTGCGCCATCTCCGGTTTGCTCGAAGTACGAGACGTTCATGCGAAAACCTACGCCATTTTCCTTGGGATCGTAGGCCAGCGCGCGGTTCGCGATCAGCGACGTGTGGTCGTCGCGAAACTGCGTGTGCGTCATCTCCAGCGGCGTGAAAATGTTCTCCGCCGCGAATTCCCGCAGCGTCTTTCCGCTCACGCGCTTTACGATCGCCGACAGCAGAAAAAATCCCGTGTTGCTGTAGAGCCAGTCGCTTCCGGGGGCAAAATTCAGGGCCTTCTGGCGAAGAATCATCTGCAGCGCGTCTTCATCCGTCGTTACGCCGTCCGTGTTGATTCCCGCCAGGTCCATCAGCGTAAGGTAATCGCGCAGCCCGCTCGTATGATTCAACAGATGAAGGATCGTCAGTTTTTGTCCGTAGTCCGGAAGTTCCGGAATGTATTTCCGGACTTCGTCGTTGACGGAAAGTTTGCCCTGCTTTTCCAGGAGCAGAATGCTCGCCGCCGTAAACTGTTTGGATGTCGAGCCTATGTCGAACACGCTCTGCGGCGTTATCGGCACGTTTTGTTCCACGTTCGCAAGCCCATATCCTTTGGAATAGATCATCTTGCCGCCGCGATAAACGCCCAGCGCGCATCCCGGCGAACCTGGTTTCGTCAGGTCCACGAAGATTTCATCGACCGCCACTGCCTTCTTCTCGTCGGCCGTATTCCCAGCCGCCGCAACCGAGCCGCTGAAAACAATCACGCTCGTCAGAAATCCTGCGCCAATCCTCCGGCCAATCGCCATTTCAGTCGCTCCGCACTCTGTTTCGCTGCCGAGTCTATACACTCCGCCGCGGCGTCTCAACAGTATGTCGTGTAAACTCCTCTCCTTGCCATGCTCACCGCCATAACGCGCGCCGTCAGCCCAGCCATCGTCCATTGCGAACTTTCCTTCATTGACCGCAAGCCCATCGATCTAGCCGTAGCCGAGGAACAGCACCACGCTTACGAGAAGCTGCTCGGTAAACTGGGCGCCCGCGTTATTTCGCTTCCCGCCGAGCCTGCTCTTCCCGACTCCATGTTTGTTGAAGATCCTGCCATCGTGCTCGATGAATTGGCGGTGATCCTGCCGCTCGGAACGGGAACTCGGCGTGGCGAAGCTCAGTCGCTCGCTCACGCTCTCGCCAAGTTTCGAAAGCTCGAATACGTATTTCTTCCCGGCACGCTCGAAGGCGGGGATGTCCTCCGCATCGGTCGAAAGCTCTTCGTCGGCCTTACGCGGCGCAGCAACGCCGAAGGCGTTCGCCAGCTCAGCGCCATTCTTGCGCCGCACAACTATGAAGTCATCGCCATTCCCGTCACCGGCTGCCTTCATCTGAAATCGGCGGTTACTTACATTGGCAGGAAGCAGGCGTCGGGTTCGCGAGCCACTTTTGCTTTCCTGCTCGCCAATCGTGCCTGGTTCGACACGGAACCGTTTACAGGGTTCGAATGGATCGACGTG
>DASQYT010000295.1:0-4151 GCA_035639075.1 Candidatus Elarobacter sp. | reverse complement strand
AACAGCTCCGCCAGCACAGCGTGAGGCACGGCGAACACGTAAGCATCGGCCGTCTCCTCTCGCCCTTCGTCGAGGCGAATTCCGGCGAGTTCGCCACTTTCCATTTTCAGGCCGCGTACCGGAGCGCGGAGAACCACTTCCCCGCCCCGGCGCTCGATTTCGGATTTGCAGCCGTCGTACAGATTGGCGAGCGGCACGGCGGGTACTCCCATGCGGTAGCCAGTGCTGTTCGAAAGAAAAACCTTCCAGAAAACATCAACGCCGAAGCGGGCGTCGGTGCGATCCAATTCTTCGTCAAGAGCGCTCACGAGGACCACTCGCCAGAAACGCTCGATGGCACGCTTCGTCTGGCCGCGGCGACGGAGCCATTCGAGCATGGAGATGCCGCCCTTTTCCTGGAGATCGGCGGGATTCCCCTGGGTCTGCAAGATGTCCAGCATGGCGCGCGCGATGGAAAGCTTGTCGAGAAGCGAAAGAGGCGCAAAGGCGGCAAACGAACCGGTCAGATGAAATGGTGCGGGCAAGAACCCGGCTTGCATCTTTCCCCGGCGGCCCTGCGGGTCGAGAAAGAGGAGCCGGTCGAAAAACTTGATTTTGCCGGCGGCGCCGATGCGGCGGTAGAAATCCTCAAGATTGGTGCAGCAACCAAGGGTCACATGCTGGCAATTGTCCACGTGCTCGCCGTCGGGCAACACGTAGGAGGTCGCCCGGCCGCCGAGGAAGGGACGCTGTTCAAACAGCCGTACGCGCCAGCCGGATTCAGCCAGCGCGACGCCGGCCGCCAGCCCCGCCAGCCCGCCGCCGATCACGATCACGCTTTTCAAGAATGTTCTCTTCCGTGGTGCGCCCGAAACGCGCCTTGGCGATGAACATCATTTTTTCCGCTTTGGAGAGACGAACGCGCTCGCCGAAGACGGCGAAATCCAGCAACTCGATGCGGCCTAGAAGCGCGCTGTAAGTATGCACCAGAAGCCAGAGCGCGCCGCGGCTGTCGGTGTCGATTAGTCCGAGCAAAGCGGAGCCTTCTTCATAAAGCTGCCAGGCACGCTCGGCTTCGAAGCGAAGCAATTCGCGAACGCCGAGAGTCGTTTCGCTGCGGCCAAAGTCTTTCGAAGAGACTCCATACCGCTGCAAATCTTCTTCGGGAAGGTAGACGCGGCCGAGTTTGTAGTCTTCGTGCACGTCACGAATGATGTTCGTCAGTTGAAAGGCAAGGCCGAGCTTTTCCGCCAAGTCCAGCGCTCGCGCGTCGTGGAAGCCGAACACATGGGTGCACGTGAGGCCCACCGTACCTGCGACGCGATAGCAGTATTCGCGAAGGCGGTCGAAGGTGGGATACGTCCGAACCATTAAGTCCATCTCAGCGCCGCTGATGAGATCGTGAAGGTAGCGCGCAGGCATTTTGTAACGCTGCATAGTGTCCACAAGAGCCGGAAGGACTTCGGCTTCACCATATACGGTTTCAGAAGGCAACGGCATGGCAGCGTTGCCATCAAAGAGCTGAGAGTGGCCGGTAACGGCCTCGTCGAACGCGGCGCGCCATTTCGCCAGACCACGCTGCTTCGCGAGGAGACTTTGATTTTCATCCGAGACATCGTCGACGAGACGCATGAAAGCATAAAGAGCAGCCAGGGCGTCGCGCTTCGGCTTCGACAGGAGAAAGAAGGCATAGTAAAAGTTGCTGTGCGAGGCGCGAGCGATGCGGTGGCATTCTTCGTAGGAGTCGGCAACACTGGTGCGCAACTGGGGCGCGGCATGCCGCGCCCCTGCAACTGCCAGAAGCGGGGCGCTCTCATTTGAATGCGCATTCCCACCTGCCAAGTGGGCCACGAGAGCGCGGCCCAAAAGAGCCGCCTGCTTCATTTTGTTGACGGCTGGACGACGGTGAAGCGTGTCGTATCCTATAGCTTCGATGGCATCGAGCACGGCCAAACCGCCTCGGCTGAACATCTCCACGTCCACGCTTAGGCGCCCATCCACCATTTTTGCCAGCGGCCGGCCTTCGGCGAAGAGGGCGCGGGTTCGGATAATGAGATCTTTCATCAACCCAACGTAACGTTCATCAAAGCGCCGTTCAACAATGTCGTTCTCGGAAAGCCCGTGCACCGCAGCACCATCGAGCGGAATGTATATGCGGCCAATGTCTAGGTCGCGCGAAACATCCTGCCAGAAGTTCGCGAGTTGCAGCGCGGTGCAGGTAGCATCGGACAGACGCTGACGCTGCTCGTCGCGGTAGCCGCAGAGATACAGGACCAGGCGCCCCACCGGATTTGCCGAATACAAGCAATAGCCCAGGACAGCATCCCAATTCGCGTAGCGCTTAACAGTCTGGTCCCGGCGGAAAGCTTTCAGGAGATCAGCAAAAGGCTGTCTGGGAATATCCTTTGCGACGATTGTCTCGCGCAGCGCTACAAAGACAGGATGAGAGGGCTTGCCTTCATAGCAAGCATCCAGTTCATGCTCCCACCAGGCAAGCAATTCCAGCGCGCGCGCCGCATCGGGAACTTCGTCTCCAAGATCATCGGCCCATCGGCAATAGGCATAGACATTGTAGAAATGCTGGTGCAGCGCTTTGGGGAGAAGCCACGATACTACGTTGAAATTCTCGTAGTGATGCGTCGCCAGCCAGCGCGTATAGTGCTGCGCCACTTCAGGCGAACAACCGGGTTCAGGCGCGTGCCGCGTGATATCGATTTCGCCCGAGCGCAACATCAGTAAAGAGATTCCTCGCTTCGTAGACCCGTCCGGAATGCAAAATGCGCTCTTCGCTCCCCACCGCTGGAGCCAGGATCCCGAAATAGAAAATGACGAGTGGGTTTGGCTCGCAACTGAAGACTACGGCCGCACGGCCAGCTTGATTTCGCCGCTGCGCGACTTCATCCGCGCAAACGCTTGCGGCAGGTCAGCCAGCCGGATCTCTTCGGTGACAAAATCGCGCGCTGAAATATCCCCCCGCCTGATCGCTTCCAGCGCCTCGCGAAAGAAGCGCGGCGTATGGTGAAACGGCGAAATCAGCTTGATTTCGGAATAGTGGATCGCTGCCGGATCGATTTCCACGCGCGTGCCCGAAGGCAGGCCGCTGAAAAAATTCACAACACCGCCGCGGCGCACCATCGCGAGGGCCTGCTTCCAGGTGGCTGGGTTGCCCGCTGCTTCCACCACGGAATCAGGGCCGAGTCCGTCCTCGGTAAGCGCTTTTACTGCGGCCACGACATCTTCCGTCTGCGTGACATTGAAGGTCGCCACTGCGCCCAGCCGCTTGGCGACGTCGAGCGGCGCCGCGCGCCGCGCCAACGCAATGACGCGAACGCCGCGCCTTGAAAGCATGCGAACAAACTTTAGTCCAATGGGGCCGCAGCCGATGACCGCCGCGGTGTCGCCGGTGCGCACTTCCATCTCGTGGATTCCACGAAGCACGCAGGCCAGGGGTTCGGCCAGCGCGGCGCTTTGATCGTCCACGGAGTGCGGCACTTCCAGCATGTTTTCCACGACGATACGGCCTGGGATGCGCATGTAATCCGCGTAAGCGCCATTATTGAACAACAGATCGTCGCACAGATTTTCCTGGCCGCGGCGGCAATGGTAGCAGCGCAAGCAGGGCGCGGAATTCGCGGCGATCACACGCATGCCGATCCGCCAGCGGGGATCCACGCGCTTGCCCACGGCAACAATTTCCCCGACCAGTTCGTGGCCGAAGACAGCCGGAGGCTGAATCATTTTGGCGTGATAACCGCGCTTCCAAACTTTGAGATCGGTGCCATCAGTGAGCGCCAAACGGACGCGCACCAGGACTTCGTCAGCGGAGAGAGCGGGCACGTCAATCATTTCAATGCGAAGGTCTTCGCTGCCATAAAGCACAGCCGCGGTCATTTTTGAGGGCACCGTGGCGCGGGTTACAGCAGCTTTCACTTGTTCGCCTGCTTCCAGTTTCTTTGGCGTCGTCGTGCTCATGTGTGTGTGATTAAGATCTTGAGTGATTCGGCTGTCGGCTTGGCAGCCAGATCCAACCCTTCCTGGATTCTAGCCAACGGAAACCGGTGCGTCACGATATCCATCACCGGCAGTTTCTTCTTCAGCACAAGATCGGCCCCTGCTTCTTGGATGTCCACGGCCGCACTATAGCTGCCCAGGATTTCCTTTTCCTCGATGCC
>DASQYT010000294.1:0-14880 GCA_035639075.1 Candidatus Elarobacter sp. | reverse complement strand
ATCGGCGGAGGGCAGGGAATCGCGATGATCGTTGAGGCCCTGCGGAGCTGATTGCGCGGGCGAGTTACGCATACAGAAGAGACAAGAGAAAGACAACGCGGAGACGCCCCTACCCAGTCGGATCAGTCGCCGCACGCTGAGAACACGCGGAGAAGAATCAAGAATCGGGCATTTCTGCTACACTTTCGCATTCGGGATACGCGGTTCCCTCCCGGCCATATTGCCGATTGGGCGGCGAAATCATCTACGAGGAAAAAATGGTGATTCAGAGAGTGGGAGTCGTGGGGTGTGGGCTGATGGGCTCAGGAATCGCGCAGGTGGTGGCTGTGGCAGGATTCGAGACCACGGTGCGTGAAGTGAACGCGGAGCTGGTGGAAAAAGGGCTCAAGGGCATCGAGAAGAATCTGAATCGATTAGTGGAGAAGGGGACGATCACCGACGCGGCAAAGGGGCAAATCCGGAGCCGGCTGAAGGGTACGACTTCCATTGACGACCTGAAGAGTTGCGACGTCATCGTGGAAGCGATCATCGAGCAGCTGCCCGCGAAGCGAGAACTATTCAGCGCACTGGATAAAATCTGTCCGGCATCGACAATTTTTGCCAGCAACACCTCTTCGCTGACGATCACGGAAATTGCGACGGCGACCAAGCGGCCGCAACGTTTTGTGGGGCTGCACTTCTTTAACCCTGTGCCGGTGATGAAGCTGGTCGAGGTGGTTCGAACGATTGCGACGGATCCTGCGGTGTATGAAGAGATGGTGGCGTTCGGCGTGAAACTGGGCAAAACGGCGGTGCGCGCGAATGACAGCACGGGTTTTATCGTGAATCGGCTGCTGGTGCCGTATCTGCTGGATGCGATTCGCGCGCTGGAAGAGGGCGTCGGTTCCATCGACGACATCGATAATTCCATGAAGCTGGGGTGCGGGCATCCGATGGGACCCCTGACATTGCTGGATTTTGTGGGGCTGGACACGACGTATTACATTTCGCAGATTATGTTTGACGAATTCAAGGAGCGACGGTTTGCGGCGCCGCCGTTGCTGAAGCGCATGGTGCTGGCGGGGTGGAACGGAAGGAAATCAGGGCGAGGATTTTATGATTATTCGGACCCGGCGAATCCGAAGGCGCTGAAATTCTGAAAAAAAAATAGAAATTGACGCAGAAGGGCACTGAGGACAAAGAACTCGCGGAAGAACGCTGAGGAGCGCTAGGCCGAGAAGAGGGAAGAAATGGGTTACGAGAACATCTTGTACGAGAAGAAAGACGGGATTGCCTACATCACCTTCAACCGGCCGAAGGTGCTGAATGCGCTGAACCGCAAGACCGTCGAAGAACTACGGCATGCGCTGCTCGACGCGCGCGATGACTCTGCGGTGCGCGTGCTGATCCTCACGGGCGCAGGAGAAAAGGCGTTTGTGGCTGGTGCGGACATCGGCGAGCTGGCCCTGCAAACACCGGTCAATGGCAAGGAATTTTCGCTTTTCGGGCAGGGTGTTTTTCATTTGCTGGAGACGATGGGGAAGCCGTCGATCTGCGCGATCAACGGATTTGCGCTGGGCGGCGGGTGCGAGCTGGCACTTTCCTGCACCATGCGAATCGCCAGCAAGACCGCGAAGCTCGGGCAGCCGGAAGTGAAGCTGGGAATTTTGCCGGGATACGGCGGGTCACAACGGCTGGCGCGATTGTGCGGCAAAGGTCTGGCGCACGAACTGTGCTTGACAGGCGAAATGATTACGGCGGAAGAAGCGCAGCGCATCGGGCTGGTCAATCACATCCATGAGCCGGCGGAGTTGATTCCGGCGGCAGAAACGTTGGCAAAGAAAATTATCGCGAACGGGCCGCTTGCGGTGAAATTCACCATGGAAGCGATCGAGCGCGGCATGGAAATGCCGCAGGAAGAAGGATTGTTCCTGGAGGCGACGCTGTTTGGCGTAGCTTGCGCGACGGAAGATATGCGTGAGGGAACCAAAGCGTTTCTGGAGAAGAGGGCGCCGCAATTCAAAGGGAAGTAAGGGATGCGGGAAGGAACAGCATAGACCGGCGATGGCGGGAAAATTACAGACCGGGAAGATTAATGGCGCATTGAGCGCCGTGGGTGTTCGCTTTGGAATTATCGTGAGCCGGTTCAATAGTTTTATCACTGGGCGGCTTCTTGCGGCGGCTGTAGATGCGCTGGAACGCGCGGGCGCTACCAGCAAAGACGTTGATGTGGTACACGTTCCGGGAGCGTTCGAATTGCCGCTGGCGGCAAAAAAACTGGCGGCGACCGGAAAGTACGACGCACTGATCGCCATCGGATGCGTGCTTCGCGGCGAAACGACGCACTATGATTACGTTTGCTCGGAGACGGCACGAGGATTGCAGCTCGCGCAGATGGACAGCAGCTTGCCCATCATATTTTGCGTGCTGACGTGCGAAACGCTGGAGCAAGCCATTGACCGCGCCGGGCTGAAGGGCGGGAACAAGGGATTCGAAGCGGGGCTCGCGGCCATCGAAATGGCACAACTGTCACGGAAGCTTCGCACTGCTGGTTCCATACCGGATGCCTCTGGAAAGCCTCGGCGCAAGTAACGTGTCTCTCCGCACAAAATCCCGCGAATTTGCGATGCAGATGTTGTTCCAGTGGGACATGAGCCAGCAGGATTTCACCAAACTGGAGGTGAAGTTCTGGAAAAGTGCGAAGGCGGCGGACAAAACGCGGGCGTTTGCGAACAAACTCTTTGAAGGCGCAGCGAAAGACATTACCGCGCTAGATGCGATCATCGTAAAGCACGCGGACAACTGGCGGTTCGAACGGCTCGCCGCCATCGATCGTGCGATCTTGCGCCTGGCAATTCATGAATTGAACAATACGGACACGCCCCCCAAGGTCATCCTGAATGAGGCCGTGGAATTGGCGAAAAAGTTCTCCTCGGAAGAGTCCGGGTCGTTTGTGAATGGCATCCTTGACTCCGTCCATAAGTCATTGAACCTAAATTAGTTACGTCCACTTCACGCGCTCTTAGTTCTTCGGCAATACATTTTGCGCGTCCGATGGCGAAACTTTGCTTCGCCAACGGTGTTTGATTCTGTAAGTGTGGTGGTAACGCCAGGAAGTATTCAATTCAATAGGAGACAACCATGAACGCAGAACATGTGGTCCGTCGAGGGGTGCTCGCGATTGCTCTTGCCGGTTTGCTCGCCGGCGGTGCGTATGCGAAGAGCCAGGATCCGGCTCCGCAGCCGCAGGACATCCAGAGTGACAAGAAAGACATTCGAAGCGATAAGAAAGATCTGGCAAAGGATCGTGCGAATCGCAACGCCGATCAGCGCGATATCAATCACGACAAGAAGGACCTGGCCAAGGATCGCAAAGACCGCAACGCCGACCAACGGGACATCAATCACGATAGGGGCGATTTGAACAAGGACCGCGCGGACCGCAATGCCGATCAGCGCGACATCAGTCACGACAAGACGAAGCTTGCCCGCGACGACCAGAAGTTCGGCGCCAACAGCGCGCAGGCGCAGGCTGATCGCAAGGATCTTCGTGCGGATCGCGTTGATCGCAACAAAGACCAGCGGGACATTAATCATGACCGGGGTGATTTGAACAAGGACCGCGCGGACCGCAATGCCGATCAGCGCGATGTCAACCACGACAAGAAGGACCTAGCCAAGGATCGCAGAAACCGCAACAAGGACCAGAAAGACATCAACAAAGACAAGAAAGACCTGCACAAGGATCGCAAGGATCTGAGGCAGGACCGCAAGGGAGGCCACAAGTAAGTATTTGTTTTGCAGAAGTGAAGGGCCGCGCGCAAGAAGACGCGCGGCCGTTTCATTTGTTAGCCGAATCTGCGTCAAGCTCGAATCATTCCTTCAAATATTCTCACGGCAGCACCGCTGACACGAGGGACGAGTTTCTTCCCGCTTTGCGTGACCTCCACTTCGAGGTGGCTTGGGCGGCCCATTTCCGCGCCTTGGAGAATGGTCAGCGTGTGGCCGGGCGCCAGTCTTCCGTTTCGCACCAAATATGCGCCCAGCGATCCGGCGGCGGACCCCGTCGCGGCATCCTCATAAAGCTCCCACGGCAGCATGCCGCGGGAAAATGCTTTGCCATTTCCGCTGAGTGCGAAGCAGTAAGCCATGGTGGCATTCTTCCCTTGCAGGCGGCGGAGTTCGGTCATGTTCATGGCAATCTTGCCAAGTGCGGCGCGATTGCGCAACGGCACCATCAGGTTGAAGATGCCAGTGGAAACAAATTCAGGTTGCAGCTTCACGTCAAAATCTTTGGGCGAGAGTCCCAGCGCTGCAGCGAGTTTCTTCTTGTTGATTTTCGCAGGCTTGAAGATCGCTTCCTTTTGCGTCATTGTGACACGCTGCGGGCGGCCATCCTTAAAACGGATTTCCACCGGCAACACACCGGCTCCGGTTTCTTGCAGGATGTGCACGCCGCCGTCCTGCGCGGGAACCACGCCCAGTTCCGCGAGTAGGAACCAAGTTCCAATCACAGGGTGACCGGCGAGTTTGAGTTCTTCCTTGGTCGTGAAGATGCGCAGACGCGCGAGGGCTTCCTCGTCCGTGGGCTTTTGCACAAAAACCGTTTCCGAAAGATTCATTTCGCGCGCGATAGCGAGCATTTGATCGTCGGTGAGGCCGTCCCCGTCAGTAAATACCGCGAGCGGGTTGCCCTCGAAACGGTTGTTGGTGAAAACATCGAGCGTGTAGAAGCGGTGTTCCATGACTGGTCGTAGATTCGCCGCGGGAGCAAATGTCAGATGCGCTCGAGCTGGGCGATGGTCCTTTCGTTTGTGACGTTCCCAGTGTTCAACGTCGAATTCGGCTCGATCAGGATAACGTGGACCTCTTCGTCCGCCACGGGACAGTGCTCGACGCCGTGCGGGACGACAATGAATTCGCCCTCGCGCACGACACGTTCACGATCGCGGAATTTCATGCGGAAAGAGCCTTTCACGACGAGAAAGAGTTCGTCTTCACTGTCGTGATGATGCCAGAGGAATTCTCCTTTGAACTTGACTGCTTTCACCAGGCAATCATTGACTTCACCAATGATGCAGGGCTTGTAGTGCTCGGAAATGAGGGTGAATTTTTCTTTCAAGTTTACCGTGTTCATGGGGCACCTATAGATTATGAACGATTTGAGTTACGGCATTGAGAATGCGATGCGTGGTTTCGGGTTTTGAGGTTTCCGAATACACGCGCAGCAGGCTTTCTGTTCCTGAGGCGCGCACCATTACCCATCCAGCCTCGCCGAGATAGACCTTGATGCCGTCCATGTCCTCGCGGCGTACGACCGGCAAATCAAGGAGATGGTCCAGTTTTCCATTCGAAAAGTGAGCGATAGCTTTTTCTTTTTGCCCAGGTTTCAAATCGAGATCGACGCGGCCGTAATGATACTCGCCGAATTCCGCATGGAGCGCGGTCAGCAGCTCTCCTAGAGACTTGCCGTGCCAGGCCATCAATTCCGCGAGGAAAAGCGCGGAAACCGTGGCGTCGCGTTCCGGCAGATAGAGGCTCGTGCCGATGCCGCCGCTTTCTTCGCCGCCAATCAAAATGTTCTGTTCGAGCATCAGTTCGCAAATATATTTGAAGCCGATGGGCACTTCGTGAAGTTTGCGTCCGAATCTTGTGGCGAGCTTGTCGATAAGCTTCGTGACGGAAAATGTTTTTGCGATATCGCCGGGCAGGTTGCGGGTTCCTGCGAGGTGCCAGACGAGCAGCGAAAAAATCTGGTGAGGATTGATGAACGCGCCGTCGCGGTCGATGGCACCGATGCGGTCGCCATCCCCGTCAGCGCAGAATCCGGCGTCGTATTTTCCCGCGCGAACGGCCAGGCGCAGCGCTTCGATGTGCGGTTCGATCGGCTCTGGGTGCACGCCGCCGAAACGCGGATCGCGTGTGCCGCGAATTTCATCGCAGGAGATTCTGTTGCGGCGGAAAAGCTCCGGCAGCAGCCCCGCTGCTGATCCGTGCATAGGATCAAAGACAAAACGGAACTTCGCATCGCGCAGGCGTTTCCAATTCACCAGTTTTTCGAGCGCATCGAGATATGGCGCGCGTGGCTCGAGAGGCTGTATCAGATTCTGGCGGGGCGGCAGGGGTGGCACGCCCTTCTGCAACACTGCGTCGAGTTCCTGTTCGATCTGTGCGACGATGGAAGGGAGAGCGCTGCTGCCGTAGCTGGCTTTGTACTTGATGCCGTTCCAGCGATAAGGATTGTGGCTGGCGGTGATGACTATGCCGCCGGCCGCGCCGCGGTGCCTCACCAGATAGGAAATCGCCGGCGTCGGGCAGGGCTTATCCGCCAGCCATACGGGAGTGCCGCTGGCGCTGATTACTTCCGCGAGCGCTGCGGCCACGCGATCCGCGGCGTAACGATGGTCGTAGCCGACGAGCACGCCTTTACGCGCGTCCTCATTTCGCACCACGTAGCGCGCGATAGCATGCGCGACAATGCGCGCGTTCGCAAAAGTGAAATCTTCCGCGATAACGCCGCGCCAGCCGTCGGTTCCAAACTTGATTGAGGACATGTGTGCCGGGAAAAGTATACGCGAAGCGATAAATTCCAAAAACAGCCGGATTGGCCTGCTAGAGAAGTTCCTTCCGGCGCTGCGCTTCGAGCCATTTCACGATTTTTCCTACATCTTGGGCGCGGTCGCGCGGGCAGATAAGCAGCGCATCTGGTGTCTCAACCACCACCAGATCACGGACGCCGATCGCGGCAACGAATTTGGACGGGCTCCAGAAAAAATTGCCTTCCGCATCAAGCGTGTGGCCTTGTCCGGCAAGGACATTCTCGCCGCTTTTCTTTGCCAGCAGTTCATAAACGGCTGCCCAGGAGCCAATATCGCTCCAGCCCACTTCTGCCGGAATCACAAAAACGCGCGGCGGTCCCTCGACGCGAGTGGCGGGTTCGAGCACGGCGTAGTCCACGGAAATATTTTCGAGCTTCGGATAAATCGAGCGCAATCTGCGCTCGTAGCTGCGTGTCCCAATGAATTCTGCTAGCTTTTCCAGCGCGGCATGCGTCTTCGGCAGAAAGCTCTTCAGATTCTCCAGGAACGCGGATACCCGCCAGAAAAACATGCCGGCGTTCCAATGATAGTTGCCTGAAGCGACATACTCTCGCGCGAGTTTCAGTTCGGGTTTCTCCGTGAAGCGGCAGACGGCAAAAACCGGGAAGTTGCGGGAAGTGAGAGGTTCACCCATCCGCTCAACATAACCGAAGCCTGTTTCTGGCCGGGTTGCGGGTATACCGAGCACCACCATTCGCCCCGGTTGCCGAGCGACATCGATGGCGGCGCTCATGATCTCCCGGAACCTTTGCGGTTGCTCGATGTAGTGATCGGCGGGGAGCACCGCCATCAGCGCATCGCCGTGCGCCACTTGACGCACGTGAATAGCGGCGAGGCCGATGGCCACGGCGGTATTCATTCCCATGGGCTCGATCAGCACGCGCTTGCGCGCGGCTGGGGGAGCCTGTTTGCGCACGGCGGCGGCCTGTTCGGCATTCGTGACCGTCCAAATGCGCTCGGCGGGAATCAGCGGCTTCAGACGCGCGACGGTCTGCTGAAGCATGGTATCCTTGCCGACAATGTTCAAAAGCTGCTTGGGAGTGCGTGTGCGGCTGCGCGGCCAAAAGCGTGTGCCGCGGCCCCCGGCAAGGATCACGGCATGCACAGTTAGTTTTTCGTTCGCCATCGCTGCACAGCCTCAATCAAAAATAACTTGCGCCAACGCTGCCGCCGAAATTCCATTGCGATGCAACTCCATCCGCAGCACGGGGATATCCGGCACATACGTCCGAATTAGCGACGTCGCCTTTTCTGGAGAGACTTCCACGTGCCCCTGTGATGCAGGCACGAGCCAACATTCGCCTCCGCAATAGCGCGCTGCGCTATCAGGCCAGGCAAAGCTGCCCGTGCCTTCCAAAATCACAATGAGCTCAAACCGCTCGGGATCGACTGCGATCTCGCATTTCCCGGAACACTCCCAGCGTTCCGTTGCAAAATACCGGCAAGCCGCAAGCAACGACCTCGATGCGCCATCCGTGGAAAGAAGGAGCGAAGACATTTTCCCGCTTGCGCGTTTGCCAAAGTTCATCACCTGGAGCGCTTTTTCAACATGCAATTCCCGCAGCTTTCCGCTTGCATTAAGGCGTCCGTAGTCATAAACACGGTACGTCAAGTCGGAATACTCCTGCACTTCGCAGACAATCAGATTTGGCCCGATGGAGTGAGCCGTACCGGGAGGCACAAAAAATGTGTCACGCGTTCGTACCGCGTGCACTTCGAAAAGGTCCTCCAGAGTGTGCGATGCTAGTCCCTCGCGGAATTTTTCCTCGTTCACTCCAGGCTTCAACCCAAGCAGCAATTGCGCTCCAGGCAGGGCGGATACCGCGTGCCACATCTCCGTTTTTCCCCGGCCGCCGGCGGCTTGCTCGTGAGCAGCGGCGTAAGCATCGTCCGGATGGACCTGCAGCGAGAGTTTTTCGGTTGGAAAAATGAATTTGACGAGGAGAGGAAAACTTCCTTCGGAGGCGGGCCGGCTACCACGCCACCCCACGGGCATTTCCGCCCAGGCGGCGCCAAGCGATTTTCCGGCGAATGGCCCGGTAGCAATGCGGCAATCCACGCCCGTGAGCCAGGCTTCGCCGAGCGGCTCGGTCAGATTGGTTCTTTCAGGAAAGAGCGGCGCTAACGAACGCGCCCCCCACAGGCGCGGGCTGAAGATAGGCTCGATGCGAAATGGTTCAGGTTTCACGAATTACGCAGCGGCTTCAGCGCGAGAGAAAAAACGTTCGAGGCGGCGCAGTCCTTCCTCGATGCGTTCGATGGAAGTGGCGTACGAGAGGCGCAGATAACCGGGCGCGCCGAAAGCTTCTCCGGGCACCAACGCAACGTGGGCCTTCTCCAGCAGCAACTTGGAAAGCTCGGAGCAATTTTTGGCGTGTGCGTGCCTGCCTTCCCCGAGATGCGCCGAAGCGTTGGGGAACGCATAGAACGCGCCGCCTGGCCATTCGCAAGTAATTCCAGGAATCGCGCGCAGTCCCTCGACGATGCGTTTGCGGCGCTTTTCATATTCGGCCAGCATCACGGGAACAGTTTCCATCGTCCCGCGCATCGCTTCGAGTGCCGCATATTGCGCTATGGAAGTAGCGTTGGACGTGGACTGGCTTTGCAGCTTGATGAGCGCTTGGATCAACACCTCCGGCCCAAGCGTGTAGCCGATACGCCAGCCGGTCATCGCGAACGTTTTCGAAACCGAGCCGATGATGATGACGTTTTCCTCGGAGCCCGCGGCGCTCGCGATCGAATACGGCTTGTGCGGCTCGTACGTGAAATGCGAATAGCACTCGTCGCCCATCAGCCAAACTTTGTGCTTCCTGCAAACCGCGAGGATGCCTTGGTACTCATCCGGTGGAACGATGCCTCCCGTAGGATTGCTGGGCGAATTGAGAATGAGCAACTTTGTCCGAGGAGTGACGGCTTTCTCGATGGCCGAAGCCTTCACGCTGAAGCCCTCTTCCGGCTTCGTCTCCACAAAGACCGGCGTGCCGCCCGCATATTTCACGATGTCTGGAAAGCTCACCCAGTAAGGCGCCGGGATGATGACCTCGTCGCCCTGCTGAATCAGCACGCTCATCACATTAAAAATGGAATGTTTGCCGCCAACGCTGACCACGCATTCTTTTGGGTCATACGAAGAGCCGAGTTCGCGCTTATGCCATGCACAAATCGCTTCGCGCAGCGGCATGATTCCGCCCGCCGGCGTATATTTAGATTTGTTTTCCTCGATCGCCTTGATCGCGGCTTTCTTGATGTGGTCCGGCGTGGGAAAGTCCGGCTCGCCGGGGCCGAAGTCCGCGATATCCACTCCACGCGACTTGAGCTTCTCCGCTTCGGAGATCACCGCCGCGGTCGGCGAAATTTGTATGCGATTGATACGGTCCGTAAATTGCACCTTCGCTCCTTGAATAGAGTTCACTGTCTAAAGCACACGTCAAATTCGTTTACGAAACTTTCGCGCGCAAGCGCTGCTCCACCACTTCCGGCACCAGGCCCTTGAGCGATGCACCAAGCTGCGCAATCTCGCGCACCAGCTTCGAGCTCAAGTAGCTGTACGACAAGCCCGGCAGCATAAAAACTGTCTCAAGCCGCGGCTCAAGTTTCCGGTTCATCAGCGCCATCTGCAATTCATATTCGTAGTCGGAAACGGCGCGGATTCCCCGCAGGATGACGCCGGCGCCGCGCTTCCGCGCGTAGTCCACCAGGAGGCCATCGAAAACGTCGACCTCCACGCCCGTCCACTGTTTGGTCACTTCGCGCAGCATTTCGACGCGTTCCTTCACGGAAAACAAAGGCTCTTTCTCGGCGTTTCGCAGCACCGCGACGATCAGCAAATCGAACATCTTCTCCCCGCGCTCGATGAGGTCGAGGTGTCCGTTGGTGACCGGGTCAAACGAACCCGGGTAGATGGCAATCGAAGTTTTCATCGTGGAGTCATCGGAGCCGCACGTCTCGGTTTATTCTAACCCAGCCGCCTTTTGTGTGACAGGCATTCCTGCCTGTCCTCTTTGTAAGTGGTTGCTACTTAGCGGCAGACAGACAGGAATGTCTGTCCTACGCGAAATCCTCTTCGCAGGATGATGAAGATATGACAGTATGCGAAGGCTTGTGCTACATAGCAGTCGGCAGAGAATTGCTACCCTGCGAGGGAGGATTTTCCGGACCATGGCTCAGAATGCGCGGTTGCGAGGACTTGGCATACTCATTCTTTGCAGTTTGTTGCACCCGGCAATGACTATAGCTCAACAGCCTGCATTGAATCTCATGCCCCTTCCCGCGAACGTGCAGCCGGGAACAGGCAGCCTGCGCGTGGACTCCGCGTTTTCCGTGGCGTTCACGGGATATACCGAGCCCCGCCTGGAGCGCGCCAGTGAGCGATTCTTGCGTCAACTCGCGCGCCAAACAGGTCTCCCGCTCGCGTTGAAGCCGTCGAAGACCGGAAAAGCCACGTTCGTGATTCAGACCGATCACGCGAGCAAAGAGATTCAGGAAGTCGGCGAGGATGAATCCTACATCCTTGACGTGAGCACCGCGAGTGCAAGGCTCCGGGCCGCTACGCCGCTCGGAGCGATGCACGGGCTGCAAACATTTCTGCAACTCGTGGATGTGTCGCCGGACGGATTTGCCGCACCCGCAGTCACGATCCAAGACAAGCCGCGTTTCCCGTGGCGTGGTTTGATGATCGATTCCGCCCGCCATTTTATTCCGCTCGACGTGATTCACCGGAATCTCGACGGCATGGAAGCCGTGAAGATGAACGTTTTCCACTGGCACCTCTCGGAGAACCAGGGCTTTCGTGTGGAGAGCAGGAAATTTCCGAAACTTCACGAATTGGGCTCCGACTCCCTTTATTACACGCAGGATGAAATCCGCGACCTGATCGCCTACGCGCGCGATCGCGGCATTCGGGTGGTGCCGGAATTCGATATGCCCGGCCATAGCACCGCCTGGTTCGTGGGGTACCCCGAACTGGCCAGCGGAAAAGGACCCTACGAAATTGAGCGGAGATGGGGAATCTTCGATCCAGCAATGGACCCCACGAACGAGAGAGTCTACAAGTTTCTCGATGAATTCATTGGTGAGATGGCCCGAATTTTTCCTGACCACTATTTCCACATTGGCGGCGACGAGGTGAACGGCAAGGAGTGGGACGCCAACCCGAAAATTCAGGCGTTTATGAAGGCGCAAGGGATCAAAAACAATGAAGCGCTGCAGGCCTATTTCAGCGGGCGCGTCCAGAAGCTGGTGGTGAAGCATGGCAAGGTGGTGATTGGCTGGGATGAAGTGCTGGTGCCGGGCGTGCCGAAAGACATTGTGATTCAGTCCTGGCGCGGGCAAGCATCGCTCGCGCAGGCCGCAAAGCAAGGCTATCGCGGGATTTTGTCGAACGGATATTACCTGGACTTGGGTTGGCCTGCGGCGCGGCACTATGCTGTCGACCCGATGAGTGGCGACGCGGCAAGTCTCTCCGCCGAAGAAAAGCAGCGAATTCTAGGCGGTGAATCCTGCATGTGGGCCGAATACGTCAGCCCTGAGAACGTGGATTCGCGAATCTGGCCCAGGAACGCCGCGATTGCCGAGCGTCTGTGGTCTCCGCAGGAAGTCCGCGACCCCGCTTCGATGTATACGCGCTTGGATTTCGTCAGCGCCCGGCTGGAATGGCTGGGACTTACACACCGGACCGCTTCGCGCCACATGCTTCAGCGCCTTGCGGGCTCCGCATCATCGGCGGAGTTTGCCGCGCTTCGCACTCTTGCCGACGCCGTCGAACCGGTGAAGGAGTACACTCGCGAACGAACCGCGCCGGCGCAGCCTACCAGCGCCACGCCGATGAATCGCGTTGTGGACGCCGTTGCGCTCGAAAGCGATGTCGCAAGACGTTTCGGCGAGTTGGTTGATCAGTTCGCCGCATCATCTTGCCATGATGCGGCGGCCGAGGCGCGGCTCCGCGCGCAACTCACTGCTTGGCGCGACAATGACGCCGTACTCCAGCCTCTCGTGCAGCGCTCCTTCCTGGTCAAAGAAGTAGCAGCCAACTCTCAGGATCTCTCCGCGCTGGGCGGAGCGGGGCTCGCCGCTCTCGACGCCCTCGCAAAGGGCCAGCCCGCTCCCGATTCGTGGAAGGCGCAACAGCTTGCGATCATCGAACAAGTCAAAAAGCCGAAGGCGCAGTTGCTGATGATTCCCGCGCCAGCCGTGCAGAAACTCATCGAAGGCGCTTCCGCGAGCAGTGCTTGCTCCAGCCCGAACTCGTAATTTTAATAGCTTGCTGAAAAAGCGGAAATTGTCATTGTTAAGGCATCCGACGAGGATGCCCGAAGAATCTCGATTTCCACAAGTTCTCAACCATCGGACTTTTTCCTTGCGGTTCCTTAGTTGGCCTCGCTCGGATAGTTATGACATGCGCCGCTGCCGGAATCATGAAAGGTCTTGCCCTCTTCCGGGATAAACTCCCAAGTGTATTTTCCGGGCGAGAGCGTGAGCTTCAGCACGCCGTAAGTCTCCCATTCGCGGGCTTCGCTATTGGGTGTGGAGAAGCCGAGAAGATCGTGGCTGCGTCCTCCAGTCCCAACAACAATCTCCCGTATTCCATTTGCCGGATCTGCTTTGCCCTCGGGGTCCTGCGGCGCAAACCGTTCGTAAGAGTGTTCGTGTCCGGCAAGAACCAGGTCGGCGTGTGCGGCGTACAGGTCTTCCCATAGCTGCTTCAATTCGGGATGTACGGCGTGGCTTTTGAACACGCCGCTGCTGAACAGCGCATGATGGCCATAGGCCAGAATGCAAGCAGCAGGGTGCTTCGCGAGATTCCCCTTCAGCCAGGTTTCTTGCGGCGAGCCAGCCGCGCAGCCCCCCAAGGACTTCACGTCACAATTCGTATTCAGCACCACAATGTGCCAGTCGCCCAGGTCGTAGCTATAGTAGCCCTTGCCCGCCGGCCCCGCCTGCGCTCCCCAATATTGGAAATAGCCCGACGCCGTACGATTTGCGTATTCATGATTTCCAAGAGCCGGTTTCGTCCGGTCTTTGAAGCGTCCCCAGGTCAGGTCATAGCAATTCTTAAAGTCTTCCGCGCTCCCTCTTTCGTAGGCTAGGTCCCCTGCGGCAAAAACTGTGCCGGGAATTTGCTCGATCAGCTTAGCGGTTGCTTTGGCGCCTTCCGGATTCTTGCAACTGGCAATGTCCCCTGCGCCCACGAGGACAAAAGTTCGTTCTGGCACGTGTCTCTTCCTGGTTTTCTCCTCCGCTTGCCTGGGCCGGTCAGTTGCTGACGGCAGTTCTGTTTGCGCTTGAGCATGATTTGGAGCCAAAAGGACCAGCAGGAATAGCCGGTAGACGATTCGGCCTCCCAACTGTTTGCACTTTCCGATGTATCCCGTCATCCATCTCCTCCATCGAACGTCTAGGCTACCATGCTGCGACGGCGAACTCATCGAATCGCACTTCATCTTGGCTTCCGCTATTCGGGGTGACAGGAGGCCTCTCGCTGATGGCTCAAGAAGAAATAAGACCTTTCCAGTCTTACTCTAAGCCTATAGAAATACAGGGGTTACTTAGAAAATGGGAAAGAGTTTGGGGGTTGACTTTGTGAAACTTAGGGGGTAAGATTCAACTGGGACCGATTCAGTCGTATATCTGGAGCGTACGGAGTCTCTCGGAAGATGTTCAAGCTTTCCAAGAAAGCCGACTACGGCCTGATTGCCGTCAAGCACTTGGCGATGCATCGCCAGCAACATGCTTGTAGTGCCAATGAGATTGCCGAGGAATATGGCATCTCCGCGACGCTGATGGCCAAGGTGCTGCAAAAGCTGGCGCATCATTTGCTCGTGGCTGCAAAGCATGGTTCCAGCGGAGGCTACCAATTGGCCAAGGATCCGACGCAGATTAGCGCCCTCGACGTGATTTCGGCCATTGATGGTCCCGTGCTGATTACTTCGTGCGTGACCAATCACGGGAATTGCGACGCCACCGAGCGTTGTTCCGTCAAAGAGCCGTTGCGCCGTGTGAACGAAAGCATTTTAGAAGTGTTAGGCGCGGTAACGATCGCGCAGTTGAGTGAAGAGCCGCACGAGCCTTCGCTCGTGGCGTTGTCGGCCTCGACTCGGTCGGGACCGCAGATGAGTTCGACTTAGGATTAGGAGAAGAGGAATATGGCCGTCAAGCTACCGATTTACATGGACAATCACGCGACCACCCCGGTCGATCCGCGCGTCGTCGATGCCATGCTGCCGTATTTCACCGAGAAGTTCGGCAACGCCGCCAGCCGTAACCATTCGTTCGGATGGGCGGGCGAAGAGGCCGTGGAAACCGC
>DASQYT010000293.1:0-10261 GCA_035639075.1 Candidatus Elarobacter sp. | reverse complement strand
CCCGCGTTTCAGGGCTTCAAAGAAGTACCGTTTCGCTCATCACCGAACAGCTGATTCGTGAAAGATGGGTAGTCCATGGGCCCATCGGCCGGTTGCCCCGCGGGAGACGGCCTACTTTCCTTCGGTTGAATGATCGACGCGTGATTCTGGTAGCCGACCTGCGGCCCGCCCAAACCACGGTAGGCATCGCTGACGTGAATGGGAATTTCCTATCCCAGGAAACCATGCCAACCACTCGAGATCCTGGGTTTACGGCTGGAGCCCTGGCAGCAAAGATTCGCCACTTGATGCAAGTCTATTCGGACCGTGTTTTCGAGGGAGTCGGAATCAGCATTCCCGGGCGCTTCAGTGACGTCTCCCGTCGAATCGTTTTCGCTCCGAACCTTGGATGGCCGGAATTCGACATTAAGGGAACCATCGAGGACGCCACAGGCATGCGGGTGGAGGTGGAAAACGCCGCAAACGCGTGTGTACTCGCTGAGGTTTGGTTTGGACACGGAGAACAGGTCCGCGACTTCGTGGTCGTGACTGTTTCCGAGGGGATCGGCACCGGGGTGTTCGCGAACGGACAATTGATACGAGGAATGAATGGCATGGCGGGAGAGTTTGGCCACGTGTCACTCGATCCCAACGGTCCGTCGTGCACCTGCGGCGGCCGGGGATGCTGGGAAGTCTACGCATCCAACCGGGCGGCCCTGCGCTACTACCACGAATCGATCAAGTCCTCCGATGGACTGACGTTCCAAGATCTGCTCGTTTTGGCCGAGTCCGGAGATCTTCTGGCAGCCAAGGCCCTAGACCGCATGGTGCATGCACTCGGCAGAGGGATGCGTATGCTCGTTGCAGGATTGGCTCCCGAAGAAATTGTTGTTGTCGGTGAGCTCACCCGTCAATGGCGGCGATTTGGGCCCGCTATCGAATCGGAAGTGGCCATGGGCCTTCCTGGGGGCCATCCTCCTCACGTGCGGCCTGCTGAAGGGATTCTGGCGCGTTTGCGCGGAACCGTCGCTTTGGTGTTGCAAAAGCATTTTGGCCCGTTAGCAAGCCCCCAGGAGTTTGCAGAAAAGGGATCTCGACAGATTCGGTCCCTGGCAGGTTAGAAGTGCTTCCAGGCAAAGAGGTGGGGTGCCTCGTCGCTTGGACCAGTTATTTCACTTGAATGGAGGGGTCATGTCCAGACGAATTGTGGCGTGCATTGCGGATGTTCTATTCAAGAAATACAGGCTCTTGGAATTTGCTTGCGCAGTGCTGCTGCTGGGAATACTTGTTTTTCCCCGCGCGGCCAGCGCGCAAGTGCTCTATGGATCGCTGACAGGCAAGGTCACCGACCAGTCCGGCGCGGCTTTGCCGAACGCAACCGTCGAAGCCGTGAATACCGGCACCGGGGTTACGCAAACAGCCACAACGGACGCGGCGGGCGACTATCGCTTCAACGCGCTGCAACCGGGGACTTACAAGCTCTCCATCTCAGCTTCCGGTTTTGCCACCGGGGTGTTCAAGAGAGTGGACGTTGGCGCGAACGTAGTGCGCCGCGTGGATACTCACCTCGAGGTGGCCACTCAGAAGCAAACTTTGACGGTGACCAGTGAGGCTCCGCTACTGCAGACCGACAAAGCCGACGTACATAGCGACTTGACAGGCCGTGAGGTCGACGACCTACCCTCGGCGGGCAGCCAAGGACGAAACTTCCAGTCCCTACTCCAGCTTATTCCCGGCGCCGGGCTGACCTCGGAGACCAACTCGCTGGCGGGCAATCCCGAGCGAGCGATGAACACAAATGTAAACGGGCAATCCAATCAGACCGTCAACACGCGAATTGACGGTGTTCAGGATGCCTACCCGTGGCTGCCCGCCAACGTGGCCTATGTGCCGCCGTCGGATGCGATTCAGGAAGTCAACGTCGTGACCAACTCGTTCGATGCCGAACAGGGCATGGCCGGGGGCGCCGCCGTCAATGTTCAGATCAAGTCGGGTACGAACCAGTTCCATGGAAGCGCCGACTGGTTCCACACGGACCAGAATTTCGCCGCGCTCAACTACTTCTTACCCGCTTCCACGAAAAAGAACAGGAACAACCAGAACCAGTTTGGCGGCACGTTCGGCGGTCCGATCAAGAAGGACAAGCTATTCTTCTTCGTAGACTACGAGCGCACGACGCAGCGGGGGAAAGCCGGACCGGACATACGGACCCTGCCCACTGCGCAGATGGCTACTGGCGATTTCAGCAATCTTCCGGGAAACCCGATTATCTATGATCCAGCCACCGGAGATTCGCATGGCGCCGGAAAGCAGCAGATCTCTTGCAACGGCGTGCTGAACGTCATCTGTCCGAATCGGATCGACCCCGCTTCCGCGGCATTGATCAACCTGCTGCAGCCTTCGATCGCCCAGGAGGTTGCCCCTGATAACAACGGTCTGAATAACTTTTTTGGGAGCGGAACAGCGCTATTCAACCGCGACAATGCCGACTTCAAGATCAATTACGTGCCGACGCAAAAATCCATGGTATTCGGCCGCTACAGCTTCTCGCGGATTCTCGTGTTCGATCCGCCGCTGCTGGGAGACGCTGGGGGGGACGCGACGGCTGGCGGGCAACTTGGCAACGCTCCCGGCTTGATTCAGAGCGTGGGTCTCGGCGTTACCTACGCGTTCACTCCGAATCTGCTGTTCGACTGGAACTTCGGCTACACTCGGCAACGACTGGGAGCGACGTTCGATCTCGCCATACCAAAAGGGCTTGACCTGCTTAAGATCCCAGGGACAAACGGCGCCGGCGTACCCGCGAGCAACTACCTGTACAACGGTTTGCCTGCATTCCAGGTCAATTCCGCCGCGGCAAGCTTGAATCTCGGAAACCCGAATACCGGCAACCCGTACCTGTTCCGGGATAATCAATTCGTGAGTGGCGCAAACCTGAGTTGGACGCATGGAAGGCACAACTTCCGCGGCGGCATCGAGTGGAACCACACACAACTTAACCATTTCCAGCCGCAGGGTGGCAGCTTCCAGACGGCCCGCGGCAGTTTCCGATTCACCGGAAACGTGACCTCTCTGCCGGGGGCGACCGCGACCTACTTCAACTCGGTCGCCGATTTCCTGCTCGGTCTGCCGAGCGAGACGGGCAAAGCCTACCTACTGTTCAACCCCGTTGCTCTGCGCTGGAACCAGTGGGCCTGGTACGCTCGTGACCAGTGGCAGGTGCTTCCGAAACTGACCCTAAATCTTGGCGTCCGTTGGGAGTATTACCCGTTCGGTTACAGTGACAACGGCAAAGGCCTGCGGTGGCTTAATCCAGCGGACGGCAATGTGTACATAGGTGGATACGGCAATGTACCGCAAAATGATGGCGTGGATGTCGGGCACGGTCAGTTCCTGCCGCGGCTTGGCGTTGCCTATCGGCTTACCAGTTCGACGGTCATCCGCGCCGGCTATGGCATCAGCGTCGACCCGAACAACTGGCGCTACTTCCGGAACGCGTACCCGGCCGCGGTGGTCTCCGACAACCTGAACCCGACGGCGAACTCGAAGGACTACACTCCCGCGGCCAGTCTGACCGGGACGAACGGAACCGGGCTGGGCAGTGGAAGCTACTCCGTCCCGGCTGGCCTTGTGCTGGTACCACCACCAAACCTGAGCGGCGGTGTGATACCGCTCCCCACGAACGTCGGAACGACAACCGTCCTGAGTCCCTTTGATCGAGGATACATCAACTCGTTCAACTTCACGGTCGAGCAGGAATTCAAGGGATTCGTCTTCCAGACCGGATATGTTGGCGCACACGACATTCGGCCGTTGGTTAACATGAATCTCAACGCCTCGGCGCCGGGAACCGGCGCAGCGGGAGGTCTGATCAGTCAAAAACTCGGCAAGACCTATACCGGCAACATCAATGGGGAGGTACCTTTTAAGAGCAACTCCTATAACTCGCTGCAGACGAAGCTAACGCGCCGCTTCGCACAAGGGTCTTTGTTTGGGTTCGTCTGGACCTGGTCGAGGGCACTCGACTACTCGGACGACGAAGAACTTAACTTCCTGCTCTTCCCCTATCCCACGTATTGGCAAAAGGACTACGGACCCGCAAGTTTCGACCGCACCCACGACGTCGAGATCTATGGCTTGCTGAATCTGCCGTTCGGCAAAGGACAGCGCTGGGCGACCGGAAGGGTAGCCAGCTGGATTCTGGGCGGCTGGCAGATTAGCCCGGTTGTCAGCATCATGAGTGGCGTGCCCTTCACGGTTACTGCGAACGCGGGACCCCTGGGCGCATTTGGCTCGACCCAAACAGCGGACCTTGTCGGCACCTATCGCTTGACCGGCGGACAGCCGCCGGTGACGGGGCAGACGTGTGTGGCAACCGACCTGAGTTGTCACTACTTTGACCCGGCAGCATTCGCTGTTCCGGCCGCTGGAGTTTACGGAAACACCGGTCGAAATGCGTTCCGTGGCCCGGGATACTTCAATATGAACCTAAGCGTGGCCCGTCAGTTCAAGCTGACCGAGCGGATCGCGCTTCAGTTCCGGGCCGACGCCATCGGGTTCACCAACACTCCTCATTTCAATAACCCGAACGCGACCGTAGGCGCTTCGAATTTCGGCACGATTACGAGCACTCTCAAACCGCCAGGTCAGGGTTTCTTCGGCAACGATCCCGGCAACCGCATTCTCTGGCTTGGGGCACGGGTGACGTTCTGATGAGGACCGTCTCCCATTAGCCGGGAACCGGCGGCGAACGGCAAGTCTGGTTCGCCAGAAGGCTCATATTCTGATCGAAAAGCCGGGCGCAATCGTTTAGGGTGCGCAGACTGGCAGGAAGAGCTCCTTGCAAGATAGCCCGAACAGAAAGGAACCGTGACTTGGTAGACCGCCGGGCAGTGCGCTCCCCCCCGCGTTGCCCGGTGGGGCTATTCTAGTGACTGGCATATGACACTCCGTTTCTTTCGCATGACTTTTTTGCCGGGCTCCAGTCGCGACCAACCGTTACTCGTGCGCAATCTTACTAAGGCATGGCTGGTAATCGTTCTATGTTTGCTCGGCTCTCCCCTTCTTCACGCTATCACCATCGGTGAAGATCGCTATGTAGACTCAGCCTATCACCCTGGTGATTTCAGCATCGTCACGCGAAACGCCGCCGCAACTCTGCTTGTTGACTCAGCTGACTTCCCAGGTGTCGTTCGCGCGGTCAACGATTTGCAAGCGGACATCGAGCGCGTCACGAACCGCACCCCAGCGATCGCGCACGACGAAAACAACCTGGGATCAAACGTGATCGCCGTTGGCACGGTTGGGAAAAGCAAAATCATCGATGAACTGATCCGCGATCACAAAATCGATGTGACGCCCATTGCCGGCAAATGGGAATCATTTCTCATTCGCGTCGTGCCGAAGCCATTGCCGGGCGTGGCCAGCGCGCTGATTGTCGCAGGGAGCGATAAACGCGGAACAATTTACGGCATCTATGACCTTTCCGACCAGATTGGGGTTTCGCCGTGGTATTGGTGGGCCGACGTTCCCGTCCAGCATCACGATGAACTCTTTGTAAAGCCTGGCACCTATGTGCAGGGACCGCCTGTAGTTAAGTACCGCGGAATTTTCCTGAACGATGAAGCGCCATCCCTCACCGGATGGGTAAAGGAAAAATACGGCAACTACAATCATGAGTTCTATACCAAGGTTTTTGAACTGCTGCTGCGATTGAAGGCCAACTACCTCTGGCCCGCGATGTGGAACAACGCCTTCAACGAGGATGACCCCCTGAACGCCCCGCTCGCAGACGAATACGGCATGGTAATGGGCACATCTCATCACGAACCGATGCTGCGCGCACAACAGGAGTGGAAGCGACATGGAAGGGGTCCGTGGGATTATTCGAAAAATGCCGAAGTCCTGAGGGAGTTCTGGGATCAAGGGATCGAGCGCAACAAGAAGTACGAGAGCATCATCACGCTCGGCATGCGCGGAGACGGAGACCTCCCCATGTCCGAGAGCGCTAATATCGCCTTGCTGGAAAAGATCGTGGCGGATCAGCGCAAGATCATCGCGGACCGCGTAAACCCCGACTTATCCAAAGTGCCCCAGGACTGGGCCCTCTATAAGGAAGTGCAGGAATACTACGAGAAGGGTATGCGTGTTCCCGACGACGTGACTCTGCTCTGGTGCGACGATAACTGGGGAAATATCCGCAGGTTGCCGACACCAGAGGAACGAAAACGTAGCGGCGGCGCGGGAATCTACTATCACTTCGATTACGTCGGAGATCCGCGTTCCTACAAGTGGCTGAACACTATTCCGATTGCCAAGATTTGGGAGCAGATGAATCTCGCGTATCACTACGGCGCCGATCGCATCTGGATCGTCAACGTAGGTGACCTGAAGCCCATGGAATTACCCATCGATTTTTTTCTGAACATGGCGTGGAAGCCGGACAACTGGCCCAAAGAAAGAATCGGTGAATTCACAAGGCTCTGGGTGGCACGGCAATTTGGGACACAGTTCGCGCCGGACATTGCGGACGTACTTTCGAAGTACACGAAATACAACGGCCGGCGCAAACCCGAGTTGCTGGAGCCCAGGACGTTCAGCCTCGTGGATTATCGGGAAGCGGACGCGGTGTTCGCTGATTTCCAGGCCGCGGTGGCGAAAGCGGAAGAGATTTACAGCAAGTTGCCGGAGAACCAACGCGATCCTTTCTTCGAACTTGTGCTCTATCCCACGAAAGCGTCGGCAATCGTGACGGAGCTGTACATCACTGCAGCCAGAAACCAGCTCTACACGAGCCAAGGTCGTGCCAGCGCGAACGAATCAGCCGCTGCGGCGCGCGCCTTGTTTCAGGCCGACGCGGATCTCTCCGCCCATTACAACCACACCCTGGCTCACGGCAAGTGGGACCATATGATGGATCAAACACACCTCGGCTACACATTTTGGAATCAACCGCCGGTGAACGCTATGCCCAAGGTCACCGAGATTGAGATTCCTGCCCCGGCGCAGCTCGGCGTGGCCGTTGAAGGCTCAGCGAATGCCTGGCCCGGCTCTCCGAGCGAACCAACTCTCCCTCCGTTCGACGTCTTCAACCAACAACGCCACTACATCGACATTTTCAATCGAGGTAGAGAGCCGTTCGTGTTTTCCGCCACCACGAGCGCCCCTTGGATCGTGCTGAGCGAATCGCAAGGAACCATTGAAAAGGAACGGCGCGTGTGGGTTAGCGTGGACTGGGAAAAGGCTCCTTTGGGTTTAACGAGCGGCTCCTTGAAAATCAGGAGGAGCAGCACACAAGAGTTTGTCGTGAACGTGAAGGCTTTTCGTCCGCAAGGCCTGACACGACAATCGCTGGACGGATTTGTGGAGAGCGATGGGTACGTTTCGATGGAAGCGGTGCACTACACTAAGAAAGTCGACGGGCCCTCCGCGCGATGGGAAAAGATTGACGACCTCGGACGGACGCTGTCGTCCATGTCCGTGTTTCCCGTGACGGCGGAAAGCGTCACCCCCCCGCGAGATTCTCCGCGCCTCGAATACAAATTGTATCTCTTCGACCCGCGCACTGTGGAGGTGGAGGCCATCCTCTCCCCCACGTTGAATTTCGTGCCCGGTCGCGGCCTGCGATACGCCGTTTCATTCGACGACGAAGCGCCTCAGGTCATTGATGCCCTCGCGCAGAACTCGGTGGAAGACTGGGGAACCTCGGTGAAGGACAGCGTGCGCAAAGTGCGGTCCACACACTTATTGGCAAGATCGGGCTATCACATTCTGAAGTTCTGGATGGTGGATCCCGGCGTGGTGCTGCAAAAGCTTGTCGTGAATCTGGGAGGTGTGAAACCCAGTTACCTCGGTCCGCCCGAAAGCTTTCATCGTGGCGAGTCAGAGCAGCGATAAAGTTGGTCCATGTCGAAAGATTCACGCCTCGGCAAAATCACGAAAGATTTTGTAATACCGTTGCAATCTCGTGAGAGGTGTAACTGCTTCAATTCCCTGGGGCTAGCGCAGATTGCTTTATTCAGATTGCGTCTGGCTATATTCGCTCAATCGTATTTTATGAGCACCATTGACACACTGTAAACTGCACCGTAGCATCGCTTTCACTGGCCGCTATTCCTGTTCACGAGCGCGCCGGAAGAGAGGCCCCCGATGAGCCTTCGCGACTTCATCACCAAGCAGTTTATCGATGTCATCGAATGGGTTGAGCCGGAGGAAGGCATCCTGGCCTACCGCTATCCCATGCAGGATCGCGAGATCCAGAATGGCGGCAAGCTGACCGTTCGCGATTCGCAGGCCGCGGTTTTTGTGAATGAAGGGAAAGTGGCGGACACCTTTGGCCCCGGACTTTACACGCTGAATACGCAGACGCTGCCCATCTTGACTTACTTGAAGAACTGGGACAAAGCGTTCAAATCGCCGTTTAAATCAGATGTCTATTTTTTCTCGACGCGCATTCAGACCGATCAGCATTGGGGAACGCAGAATCCCATTTCCATTCGCGACAAGGAATTTGGCGCAATTCGTCTTCGCGGCTTTGGCATTTATTCGTATCACTTGAGCGATGCCAAATCGTTCTACAGCAAGATCAGCGGCACGCGCGATACTTACCGCGTTCCCGATCTCGAAGGCCAGTTACGGAACACCATCGTTGCTAAAATGACGGATGCTTTCGCCGCCAGCCAGGTGCCGTTCCTGGATATGGCCGCGAACCAGGGCGCACTCGCCGAAAAGATCAGCGAAGCCCTCAAACCGTCGTTCACGGACTATGGGCTCACCCTGGATAGCTTTGTGGTCGAAAATCTTTCGCTGCCCGACGAGCTGCAGAAAGTGCTCGATCAGCGCATCAGCATGAACGTCCTCGGCGATATGGGCAAATTTACACAATATCAGGTAGCGCAATCCATCCCCATTGCGGCCGGGAATGAAGGCGGAGGCGCGGTAGGGATGGGCGCGGGTCTCGGCGCCGGCGTAGCCATGGGCCAGGCGATGATGGACGCGGTCAAGAAAGCCACTTCGGCGCCTGCCGGTGGAGCAGCACCCGCAGCGGGAGCGCCCGCTGCCGAAACGAAATTCTGCGGCGAATGTGGCAAGCCCATTCCGCGTAGCGCTAAATTCTGTCCGGAATGCGGAAAGCCTCAGACGTAGCGTGGCGTCTCGTCTGCCATGAGCGGAATCGAGTGGGTGGTCGAAGCTTTCGGATGCTCTTCCCAGTCGCTGCGTGACGTTGCTGTCTTGCAGAATTTATTCAGCGGCATTATTCGCGAGATGAAGCTCCGGCCCGTCGGCGAAACGCAGTGGCATCAGTTTCCCGGCACCGGAGGCATCACTGGGCTTTGCCTTCTCGCGGAGTCACATCTCGCGTGTCACACCTTCCCGGAGCACGGCTCGCTCTGCCTCAATCTCTTCTGTTGCCTTCCGCGCGCTGAATGGGATTTCAAGACGATTCTGCGGCAACTCTTTGAGGCAGATTCCATCTCAGTCCGGCGGCTACAGAGGCCCTACGAATCCCAATGGAAGCAGGCCGTCAGTGACTGAGGAAGGACCTTATGGCGCAAGCCTAACGAGTCGCTCCCGATGACCCAGCCTGTTGCCAACTGTCCGAACTGCGGCGCCAAGATTGTTTTTCGCTGGTCCAGCACTGTCCAGACCGTCTGCGAATTTTGCAAGAGTATCCTTGTCCGCACAGACGTGGACCTGAAAAAAGTCGGCCAGGTGGCCGATCTCCCGCCGGACAGTTCGCCCATTCAGATCAATACCGAAGGCATGTACGGCAACAAGGCGTTCGTGGTGGTCGGCCGCATCCTTTACGAGTACGATCAGGGCGGCTGGAATGAGTGGCACGTCATGATGAACGACGGCACAAGCGCCTGGCTGTCTGACGCTCAGAGTGAATACGCGCTCTCTTTATCTTCGAAAGCGCAGAATCTTCCCGCCCCAACCCAGGTTCATGTCGGCCAGCAATTCACTTGGAACAACCAACCCTATACTGTGACCGTCATCACGCCCGCGCATTATCGCGGCGTCGAGGGCGAATTGCCATTTCAATATTGGGACAAGACGGACGTCACCTTCGTCGACTTGCGCACCGAGTCCACGAAATTCGCCACTCTTGATTATAGCGATCCCGAACCGGCTCTGTACCTCGGTGAATTCGTGCAGTTCGAGGATCTCAAATTGAAGAATCTTCGCAGTTTCGAGGGCTGGTAATGAGCGCGAGCACTCCGCCACTTTCCGGGCCTCCCAAGGCGCAAGCGAAGGCGCTGAATTGTTCGAAGTGCGGCGC
>DASQYT010000292.1:0-11870 GCA_035639075.1 Candidatus Elarobacter sp. | reverse complement strand
CGAAGCAACGCGCGATGTGATGCGATTTCCTACCGAAGATTCAAATCAGCATCCGGTTGTAAAGGCGAGGCAGTTGTTTTGGTCACCTGCGTGAAAACGAACTTCAACCTGCACTTTCTGTCATCTTATGCTTCCGTTTTGAGGAGCGTAGGCCACCGCACCACGCAGCGCTTGCAAAATAGGATCCGTCTCCGTCCTTTCGCCCTCGTAAGCCGGATACCTCCCTGGGGAAAAACCAAACGCTACATGTTCGCGCAATCCGGAAGTGATCGTGAAGTTCTGACCTTCCATCTTGGCTAGGCTGCGGGCGGACGAATTCAAAACTGATGGGCACCAATAACAAATTCGGATGGTTGCAGACCCCAGCAACCACTCCACAAGGTAAGGGCCTTTATCCCAATTTATCCCGATACGCTGCCAACCGTGCCCAAACGTCCAAGGGGAGCCGAACGCCGTCTTTAGTTTTCATCGACTTACCAGCGCGAGCCAGAGCGCAATCACCCGTTTGCTAAACCGTTGTACGCGCTAAAACGTGTACCGGGGGTTCGAATCCCCCCCTCTCCGCCAGTACGATGCGTTCCTTAGAAGTGCTTCCCTTGGCCTGAGCCAATTCAATCCTCCTTATCATTTGCCCTTGCCACTGCGATTACATGCGCTTACGGGGATGCGATTCTGCGAGAGGAAAGCTTTCGGCTGTCTGCGTTCGAATAGGTACATCATGCTTTCAGCGATTCGGCTGAATCATATCGCTCCGGCTTCTTGCAGGGCTTTTTTCATGCCCGCCCAACTCTGCCTGGTTGATTCCTCCGGCGTGCCCGCGCCACGCCAGTGGGTTTCGAGGCTCACCGCGAGATGGTAGTCATCGCGCTTCAGCGCCTTGAACTGCCCGGCCCAATCGATGATTCCCTGGCCCATGGCCGCCCACGAATAGCCCTTGCCATCCTGCTTCTTTACCGCGTCCTTGCAGTGGCAGTGCCCGATGCGATTCTTCGGCAAGAGGTCGTATCCATTCGGGTAAGGTTTCTCATCATGCTCCGCTGCGTTTCCCGGATCCCAATTGAGCATTAGGTTGGAAGAAGTAACCGCAGCAAGCACCTTAGCGGCTTCCGCGCCCGTCGCGGTATTGCAAGCCGGCTCGTTTTCAAGAACCAGGATCACGTCTTTTTTCGCCGCTTTTTCGGCGGCGTTCCGCAACTTCTCATTCATAGCCGCTCGATAAGGCCCTTGATCATCCAGCCGCCAAAAATCAAAACACCGGACGCGATCCGTTTGGAATGCCTTCGCCAGCTCGATGCTTCGCTCGAGCACTTCGTCCTGCCGCTCGAAAGTAAAATCAGCGTTGAATTGATCGCGCTTGGGGCTGTACTTCGATTTCGGCGCGCCCGGCCAATCCACCTTGAAGAGCGGACTGGCGATGTCCGTCACGCGCAACTTGTTCTTTTCCAAAATGCGCCGCGCTTCTTCGACTTCCTTTGCGTCCAGCTTGAGCAGGTTCTTGTTCCACATGCCGCGCAGCTCGATCCATTCCATTCCAAATTCCTTCGAAGCTACTTCGCATACGTGCCCAAAGTCCTGACCGATCTCGTCGTTGATCACCGCAATCCGGAATGGCGATTTCATGGGTGGATCCATGGATGTGTAACCTGGGATCGAGCGAAGAGCAGCTGCCGCCGCCATCTTCCCGAGGCCGCTGAGAAATTCACGTCGCGAAGCGTGAAACGTCATACAGGCTCCTCGGTTGCCGCCAAATGGTGCCGGTGATCTTGCTAAAGCTAACATTGTTGCTCGCGTCTGCGGTTGGCTGACCGAATTGAGGGGTGTCGGTTACGCCAAATGCCTCGGGCGCATTTTCAGCCTGCGCGGTCAACCGTGACGGTCAGAAATAGAACCGAGCGCCCATCTCCAGCGAGCGATTCCCGCCGTCCACGCCCTTGATCTTGCCGAAGCTAGGGTTCGTAATGTCTGTATTGGGATTAGAAAATTGGGGCGTGTTGGTCACGCTGAACGCCTCCAACCTGAATTCCAATCCCATGCCTTCGCGAATCGAGAAACGGCGAAAGGCCGCGGCGTCGAAGTTGAAGAAGCCCGGTCCGGAAAAAGCGTACCGCGCCATATTGCCCTGGATCCCGTTGGCACTGGCTGGACAATTTACTGCAACACCGTTCGCCAATGTCGTTACAGCGGCGCCCACGGGGCAAAACGCTGAAGTATCGAACCAGAAGTCGTTGTCTATTCCACCCAGCACATGAAACGGAGCGGTCTGGATAGGGGCTTGCCTTGTCCCATTGGCTGCCAGCGAAGTCCCGCTGGCGACGAAATGCAGTGGGGTACCGCTCATTCGCGTGATTATGCCGCTGATGCCCCAATTACCCACGAGCCCGTTTCCCGGGCCCGACCGCAGCCAGCGTTTGCCCTGGCCGAACGGCAGCTCGTAGACGAAGCTCTGCACAAAAGTGTGCAGCCGGTTGCGGCTCAGGACCGCGTAATTGCGCGAGAAATCAAGATAGTTGAGGTCGCCGGCGCCATCGTCCGCCCCTGCGTCGGAGCGAAAGGCGAGTTCTTTGCCGTAGGTGTACGCCGTCTTTAGCAGCAAGCCGCCCCTGAACCTGCGGTCCAGTTTCACCTGAAGCGCGTGGTAATTCGAGCTAGTTGGCTTGAACAGGAAATTGCTAGTTCCGGTACGCGCTGAAGTTGTATTCAGCGCGCCATTAACGATCACTGCTCCGAAGGCGTTGCACACCGGACGTGTGCTGAAGCCCTGTACGCAATCGTTGCCCTGAATGTCGCCGACATTCTTGGGCGTCCCGTTGCTATTGGTACAAAAACCTTTGATGTTAAGAGCGATTTCCTGTGCGGTGCACAATGACGGCGCAAGGGCTGCATTCAGGTTGTAAGCCATAGGAATTCGCACGCCGTGATTGCCCACGTAGGCCACCTCCAGGGCAAAGCTCTTCGGCAGCGCACGCTGAACGGCAAGATTCCACGATTCCACGTACGGCTGCTGGAAGTGCTTGTCCACTATCGTGTACGTCTCGCCCGGGCGAGGCGTAACCAGCCCTCCGGGCAAAACACCGATGCTCGGGGCGGCCGGAATCCCGGTCGCCATGTTGGCCGGGCCACCTTGCAGCGTCGGCAGCGCATTGCCGTTGGCCTGCGTCGAGTCCTGGTTGGAACGGAGCGGGTAGTTGAATGCGTACTGGTTGTTGGTGAAGGGCGCGTAGCTGATGCCGAAGGCGCCGCGCAATACTGTCTGCTCGGTAAGACGATAGGCCAAGCCAAAGCGTGGCGCGACGTAGTGGAGGTAGGTTTCGCGGCCTAGGTTCAAGGGATTGCCGCCAACCCCGGCCAGCACCAAGGTATTGTTCGTGGGATCGTAATTCGACCAGCGACCGGCCTGGCTAGGTGTGGGCGGCAAATAGAATTCCCACCGTAGGCCAGCGTCCACGGTCAGCTTGTTAGTGGCATGCCAAGTATCCTGGCCAAAGAAGAAAAGTTCGGTCTCGCGCCAGGATCCGGAGATAGGAGCTATATCGCGGCCAACTTCGGTCGGTGTGTCGAGCAGAAAGGCGGCGAAGTTGTTGGCGATGCTCGTCTTTGCGCCGGCGATAGAAGTGGTCCCACTGCCGAATCGGAAGAGTCCCCGCGGGCTGAACGTCTGGCCTTGTACTAGGTCATCGCGCAGCCGCCGGATGTCGGCGCCCCATTTGAAAGTGTGATTGTTGTGGATCTTGGTCCAAATGTTCACCAAGTTGATGTTGGTCTCGCCGCGGTCCCACGGCTGCGAGGCGGAGTACCCCACCATCAGGCTGGAGCCGTTGGCTCCGAAGCCTCCTTGCACGTCAATGGAGACAATGCCGCTAGTGAATGCATTATCCAGGTTGGCGCCTTGGATGCCCAGCTGTGAAGCGGCGTCGGTGCCGTAGTCGGTCTGATGTGCCACATTGCGGTAATGGCTGATCCCGGCGCGCACCTCTGTGATAAAGGTGGGGGAAAAGATATGCGTCTCGTTGATCGCCCCGCTCTGCACATGTTGCACTCCAGTACCCATAAAAGCGCCTCCGGGGCCGGGGCCGCCAGAGTCGCCGAAGGCGCTGCCATAGAGCGGTGATTGAAAAACGTTCTGTACGGAACGACTGAAGCGGAAGTCAAGCCGATCGTTGCTCGTCCAGTTGTGGTCGATCTTCACGTCGAAGGAGGTCGGGTTCTTCCTGAGCTGCGTGTTCAATGAGAGGTTATTAGAGAGGGCTGTGGACTGCGCGGCCGGCACCAGCGTCAGGATTTTCAGCGCGATCGGGCTGAACAACTGCGAAGGGATCTTAGCGCAGTTCGTTCCCGCAGCCTGGATGCCCTGCGCATTCGGCACCACCGGATTGCCGGCTGCATCGCATTGAAACTGCGCCCGGCCAGTTCCGTCAGGATTGCCGCTGAACGGGTTGTATATCGGGCTCAGGCCGGCAGACAGATCGCCGTTGCGAAACGCGTCGGTGGGTACGGCGACCTGGTTGAACTGCCCGCGGACGTCGCTAATGTGAAGAATATCCGTGAAGAAAAAGGTCTTGTTTTTAATAATCGGCCCGCCCATGCTCCCGCCATAGTAGTTGTATGTGGTGCGTGCCACCGGGTTGGGGGATCCATTCGCGGTCAAGGGATGGTTGAAAAAGCTGCGCGCGGCTAGCGCGCTCACACGGTTGTACTCGTAAGCCGAGCCGTGGAAACGGTTCGTACCGGACTTTAATACCACATTCGTCACGGCACCGGCGGCGCGTCCAAACTCAGCCGTGTAGTTGCTGGTACTCACGTCCACGGTCTGGATGGCTTCCGCGGGCGGGATGTAGATTTGCAACAGGCCGGTGCGCTCGTCATCACTCACGCCCTCGATCATCAACTGGTTGAACTCGCGCGACTGGCCGTTCACTTCTGTGGAGAGGCTGTCCTGGGCGTTGAAGAATTCGGAGTGGTCGCGGTGGGGCCGCACGGTTCCTGGAGCTAGGGCGAGCAAGCCCTGGAAGTTGCGAACGGGTCCGCCAATGGGCAGTTCTTCTAGTTGCGTGAGTTCTACTTTTTCCCCGACATCGGCCCGATCGGTTTGAAGTGTTGGAATTTCCGCGGTGACCACCACTGTCTCGTTATTCGCGCCGGGGTCTAGCCGGAGATCCACGCGAACGGTGCTGTTCACGGTTACCTCCACGTCAGGACGCGTCTCTTTCTTGAACCCGGGCTGTTCGACAACCACCTGATACACACCCGGTGGAATGTCGGGAAACTCATAATTGCCGCTGTCATTCGTGACGGACATCCGGCTCACGCCGGTCTTCATTTCCTTTATTGTAACTTTAGCCCCGGCGACCACAGCTCGACTTTGGTCAGTTATCGTGCCCACCAGAGTTGCGTTTACCGCCTGACCGTGGACTGGTGTAGAAAACCCCAGGAGCATCGTTCCGAGCAGCACGGCCATGCCCAAGTGCCATAGTTTGAGCGGACTGGCTGCGGCAGGCGCTGCAACTTCTCCAATATGGATTACCTGAGATTTGTTCCGGCTATAAATCCAAGAGGAAGACAAACCAAACAGTTTTTCCATGACCTCACCCCACTCGAGAGACTCCATCGCCATTCAAAAAACCAACACAACCCCTGGAACTGGTTCCACACCCTAACTGAGCGAAAACCCCCTGTCAAGCCCGATTCTCGCCAAACCAATATTTTGAATCGGGTTTCTTGCTTTTTGCGACTGGCGCGATTCCCCAACCAGGCTGGGGATACCTTCATGGTTTGGCTGTGCTAGACTTACCGCGAAGAAGAGGGCCGGTCATCCCTCCCGAACCAAACAAAGGCGCCAAAGCAAAAAAGGGCCTCACCTCCATGGAAGCAGTTCCAAGAAAAACGACGATTCGCGAGGTTGCGCAGGCCGCTTCTGTCGGCATAGGAACGATTTCCCGCGTGCTGAATTCCAGCTCGCAAGTGAGCCGGGAAACGCGCGCGCGAGTCCTGGAGGCCATCCGTCGCCTGGGATTCCGTCCCAACGCGCAGGCCCGCCGGATTCTCAAGCGCCGCGCCGAAATGGTCTGCTTCCTGCTGAGCAACCGTGATTTCCTCCATCCTTTTCATGCGCGCATTCTGCAAGGCGTCGAATCGTACGCCAGCGGCTTGAAGCAGCACGTTCTATTCGCCGCGCTGCACTACTCCCCACGGACGCCTCCCGATAGGATTGACCTCCCGCCCGTTCTTCAGGAGCACGGCTTGATTGACGGTCTCATTCTGGCGGGCACGATTTATCCCAATCTGCTCCGGAGGATCGAATCAATCAATATGCCCTTCGTGGCCTTCAGTAATAACGTGGTTGGGATGGGCGACGAGGAGCAATTCGACCAAGTTGGCTTCGACGATTTCAATGGGACCCTCCATGCCACGCGGCACCTGATCGGCAAAGGCCATCGCCACATTGTTTTCGCCGCGGATGTCTCCTACCCGTGGCTTCGCCGGCGATTCGAAGGCTACCGGCAAGCGATGCGCGAAAACAAACTAAAACACGCCCTGATCACTTCGCGAAATCCTCAGAGCTTCGTCGATTTCGGTCAAAAGAGCGCGGGGCGAATCCTGTCGCGCCAGCCGCGGCCTACCGCTGCGGTTGCCGGCAACGATGAAATTGCCTACGGGCTTTGGCGGTCACTACGCCGGCAGGGAGTGAAAGTGCCGGACGACATCAGCCTGGTGGGCTTCGACGACCGTGAAGAGGCCGTCCTGATGGACCCGCCGCTTTCGACTGTCCGCGTCGACAAAGAAGAGATTGGCGAAACTTGTATGAAGATGCTTCTCGAGCGGCTACATCATCCGCGAATGACCTTCAGCCAGCGCATCCTGCCCACGGAATTCGTGATCCGTGGGACCGTCCGCCAACTATAAGGATGCCGCACTCAGGCACGGTGTACACGTTACGCTTCTTCTTCTACGAGTTGGTCGCCGTGGGCGGCTTTATGGGCGGTGATTACTTTTTCCGCTAACTCGTTGGGCACGTAGTCGTAGTGCGAGAACTCCATCGAATACGTCGCGCGCCCTTGCGTTTTGGACGTGAGGTCCGTCGCATAGCTGAGCATTTCCGCCAGCGGAACCTGCGCCTTGATGATCACATTGTGGCCGCGCGATTCGCTTCCGGAGATGCGGCCGCGTCGTGAGCTAAGGTCGCCCATTAAATCGCCGGAGTATTGATCAGGCGCGTAAACTTCCACGTGCATGATCGGCTCGAGCAGCGCCGGGCGCGCTTGCTTCATGGCTTCCTTGAAGGCCAGCGAACCCGCAATTTTGAACGCCATATCCGAGGAATCGACATCATGGTACTTGCCGTCGTAGAGGATGGCGCGGAAGTCCACCACGGGAAATCCCGCCAGGTACCCGCGCGCGGCCGCATCGCGGATGCCCTTCTCGACTGATGGAATCCAGTTCTTGGGGATGGCGCCGCCAAATACATCGTCGACGAACTCCACGCCTTTGCCGCGCTCGACGGGCTCCATCTTGATGCGGCACACGCCAAACTGTCCGTGCCCGCCGGACTGTTTCTTGTGCTTGCCTTCGACGTCGGCTTTGCCGCGGATGGTTTCGCGGTACGGAACTTTCGGCGGTTTCAAAGTGAGGTCGACGTGGTAGCGCTTGTGCAGCTTGGCGACGACCACTTCAATGTGCTGCTGGCCCGAACCTGCGAGCAGGAACTCCTTCGTTTGCGGATCGCGCGAAAAACGCAGCGCCGCATCTTCCTCCAAAATCTTGTGAATCGAGACACCGATCTTGTCCTCATCGGCGCGTGTTTTCGGCTCGATGGCGAACGTGATGGACGGTTCGGGAAGCTGCGCCGGTGAATAATAAATGGGCGAAGCTTTATCGCCCACTGTTTCGCCGGTAGTCGTTTCTTTTAGTTTGGCGATAGCCCCGATGTCCCCGGCGTGAAGATCGCCGACTTCCGTGAGCTGCTTTCCCTGAACGACCTGGATATGCTGGAACCGTTCCGGCAGGTTGCGATTGTAATTGTTGAGCGTGGCGTCGTTTTTCAGCACGCCGCTTTTTACTTTGAAATAGTTGATCCGGCCCGCGAACGGATCTGCCAGCGTCTTGAAAACAAAGAGCGACAGCGGCTGACTGTCGTCGTATTTGCGTTCAACGCGGTCGCCTTTCCCGCCGACATCCTTGAAGCCGACTTGGGCGTGCTCATCAGGATGCGGGAACGCATCCGCGAGAAACGTGAGCAAGCTAGCCGTGCCGATGTTGTGGATCGCGGACGTCATCAGCACAGGAAAGATTTTTTCGGCGACGATGGCTTTGCGAACCGCCGGAATAAGGTCATGGATGGGAATCGTGCCTTCGCGGAAAAACTCCTCCATCATTTCGTCGTCGCCTTCGGCGATCATTTCAACGAGGTTCTCGTGTGCTTCCTTGGCTTCGTCGGCAAGCGCGGCGGGGATTTCCTCGATGGACGGCTTGCCGTCGCCATCGGGTTTGTAGATGTGCGCTTTCATCGCCACCAGATCAATTACTCCGCGGAATCCTCTTTCCGTGCCGATTGGCAACTGCAGCGAGACCACGTTGCGCCCGAAAACCTCCTGGAGCGATTCCATCGAACGTTCAAGACTGGACAGCTCGCGGTCCATCCAGGTCAGCACAAAAGCGCGTGGAATATCGTACTCCGTGCAATAGTCCCAAACCTTTTCGGTAGTGACTTGCACGCCGACGTGCGCGTCAACCGCGATGAGCGCGGCATCGGCGGCAATGAGTGAGGCTTTCGTTTCTGTGATGAACGTGGAGTAGCCGGGAAGATCGATGAAATTGATTTTGACTTTGTCCGAGGAACCCGATGGTCCAGTCGGAGTAGGAGACCATTCCGCAAAGGCCAGCCCCGTTTGAATGGAAATCTTTCGCGCGATTTCCTCTTCGTCCCAGTCCGTGGTGGTGCTGCCTTCCGCAACTTTTCCCCACCGCGGCGTCATTCCCGCGGTGAAGAGTAACGACGACACCAGTTGCGTCTTCCCGGTGCCGCCGTGGCCTACAATGCCGACGTTTCGAATGTCCTTGGTGAGATAGCTCTTCATGCAAACCTCCAGAAGGCGAGGTCCGGGCGGACGATTTCCAGCGCGGGCCTGCGCCTGGCAAGTTGGAACTGAGGGAGGAGAACGTGGCCGCTGCACCTGGGTCCCCGTGGGGCGGGGACGAAGGTCTGACGAACAATCCCTGTTACGATCTCCTGACGACGCGGATGCTAGCACAGCGAAAGGAATGGAGCAACGCGCCGGCGAGAGATTTCATCCACACAAGTGAGCGCCAGTTCAAAGAAAGGCGCTCCAAGGACAGGAAAAAAATACCAGGACTAGTACCCGCCCCCTTGAAAATATAGTTCATGATCCCGCTCTTGTTTCTTCACAACAGAGGACTTAACGACGAGCGGGTTTTCAGGTGCTCGGCGCTTCGATTGCTTATAACCAAAAGGGGCTGTTGCGTCAGTGCACAAGAACATGAACAGGCACAAGATTTCGGCGGTCCGTCCGGGCTGCGCCGATTGCTCGGCACCGGTCGAACCACCAGAGCACGAGATCTGAGGAGAAAAACTATGGCGGAACAATTCGAAGAAAATGAAAGCAGGAAAGAGACGGGACTTGCAGCCTTCGGTGCCAATCGCTGGCTTCTAGTGGCTGTCATTGCGCTGATTGCTGTCGCTGGGATAGCTCTTGGTTACGGCTACCGTCAGCAAATTCTGGCTGGTCATTTGGCCGCGCAACAGTCCATGGCGAACGCCACGATCAGCGAGATACAGGGTCAGTTGAATGCGGTTACAGCGAAGTTGAATGACATGACCGCCGCGCAGCAGGCTGTGGAGCAAGCCAAGGCGCACGCGGCGGCAAAGCCTGCCTCCGGTAAGAAGGGCCCTGCGGAAAGCAAACGTCTGAAAGAGCTCCAGGCGCGCATCGACGATCAGCAGAAGGAGTTGAAAGAGACGCAGGATCTCGTCGCCAAGAACCGCTCGGACCTGGAAGGAACCCTCAGTTCAACGAAGGATGAATTGAACGGTTCCATCGCCAAGACTCATGAGGAACTCGTCCTGTTGCAGAAGCGCGGCGAGCGCAACTATTTCGAATTCGATCTCGCGAAGTCCAAGCAGTTCCAGCGCTTCGGGCCGCTCACCCTGTCCTTACGCAGGACCGATTCCAAGCACATGAATTATGACGTGTCGATGGTCATTGACGACAATCAACTCAGCAAGAAAAGAGTGAATCTCTTCGAACCAATCTGGATCCATACGGAGAATGAATCCCAGCCGGTGCAGGTCGTGGTGAACAAGATCAGCAAGAACTCCGTTCATGGGTACATCAGCGCGCCAAAGTACAGGCCTTCGGAATTGGCCGCGAGCGATACGTCTGCAGCCACGGTCACGCCAGTAGCAGACCACCCCCGGCAGGCACCGCCGGACCAGAATCCGGAGATTCCCAAGCAGCCGGAACCGAAACAACCCGAATAGCAGACAGCGCAGCGAATCCGGCAGGGTGCCCACGATGGGCGCCCTGCTTTTTTATTGCTATTTGGAGAATACGCTTTCGTCCAAGCTGTAAATCTTCACCGGGCCGGTTCGAGAGCAGCCTTGAGCGAAGTTTTGCTTGATTTGAGGACTTCCAGTGTGCGTCGCCAGTCGTGTCGCCAGTCGGCGTGGCCGGGGAATTTCAGCAGTATGATGTGCGGCCCTGCGGGAAGCTTCAGCATCGCGGGAGCGTTTCCCAAAAATTTATCGTCAACGAAGATTTCTGCTCCGTCCGGTTGGGAGGAAACCGAAACAGTGCCAACGGCCTCGGCAACAGCCGGAGAGGAAGCTTTCAACGCTTCGGAAGATTCACCATTGTCCCCCGGGACCGATTGTCTTGCGGCTTGAGTAGTGCCGCGGTTCGCCAATGCCACGTTGGGATAAAATCGGTGGAGAACTTCCAGAAGATCCGTGGCGCTCAGCGCGAAGCCGATGCCCGTGACATTTTTCTTGATAAGTTTTTGCGTGTTGATGCCAATCACATCGCCGTGCGCGTTAAGCAGCGGACCGTCGCTGTTGCCGGGATTGATGGGCGTATCCGTCTGAATCCAGGTGCCCGGACCGGCATCGGGAAACTTTCCTACGGCGCTGACGATGCCTTTTGTGACGCCGAACAGCATGGCATCACCCGGATTCCCTATGGCCAGGACGTTTTCCCCCTGCCGCACACCGCTCGCATCCATAAGCATGAGATGGGGAAAATCATGACTGCCTGAAGAGACTTCCACTTTCGCAAGAGCGATGTCGAGGTCCGGGTCGACGTGAACAACTTTGGCCTCAAGTTGCTGGCCGTTCGAAAGAGTTGCCTCCAAAATTTCTTCCCCGCGGGCAAGGTGGGCATTTGTGACGATGATCCCCGTGCCGGTGACGAAGAAACCTGAGCCGGCTTTATCGAGTCCTTTTAGATAAGCGACGGCGGGCTTGGCTTGCCGCACGAGCTCTGCGTCAGGGCCTTCTTCTTGTAACCTTCGCAGGTGAGGACCGGCAAGCGCGGATACTTGGGCAATCGTGGATCAGTCAGTGACAAATTGCAGAGGATGAACGTGGAACCGCGCGCCGACTCAACCTCGCGCGAATGAATACAATCGCCACAGAGCCCGGTCCTGAGTAACTCGCGCGGCTTTTGCTTCGGATCAGGCACAGGAACTAAGGATAGCGCAGTGCGCTCGCGTCGCGATTGCTAGAATGAATCGTTGCTCCGTCGTGCCGTACAAGGATTAGCGGATGCGCTTTGCGGGGAGGATCGTCTTGGTAAGTATGGCCCTGCTGGCCACAGGAGTGAATTTCCTCGGCCAAACGCCAAATACGTCACAAACCACTC
>DASQYT010000291.1:0-7670 GCA_035639075.1 Candidatus Elarobacter sp. | reverse complement strand
AAATTGATGTGTTGCAGTTCGTCAGCGCCCGCTTCCACAAACTGACTGGCGATCATCCCATTCGGCACGTGCCCGCTCAGCCGCATTCCGCGTTCATGAGCCGTTTTCGCAATCCCGGGAACGAACTCCGGCTTCAGCGAGCTATAGAGTTTGATCTGAATGTAGCCAAGGTCCGCGTATCGATTTACCGCCGCCTGTGCCTCTTCAGCGGTGTCTGCATACAACCCGGTCGGCGCCTGAAACGGTCCGTGTCCATCGATGAACCCGCATTTCCACACACGAGGCCCGATTGCGGTGCCGCTTTGCCACTGCTTTTCCAATCGTTGCAACTCTTCGATGCCATTTCCCATGTCGCGCACGCTAGTCACGCCGCTCGCGATGTTCAGCAGGCCATCCAGCGGCTGCGCGTGCGCGTGCATGTCGAATAATCCCGGCAGCAGCGTTTTACCCTTGCCGTCGATGTGTTCCGCATCTTTGGGCGACTGTATCGAAGCCGCCGCACCTGCCTGCACGATGCGCTCGCCCTTAATGACGACTGTCTGATCCTCTCTCGTCGTCGCTTGTTCCGAGTCAAAGACGCGCACATGCTCGATAGCAACCGGACGGCTCGGGCGCCGTGTCAAATCCTGCGCCAAACGCTCGTACCGCGCGTTTTGAGCCTTTACTTGGAGGTCGTAGAGCTGCTGGTTCGCGCCCTCCCAACCCTCGCGGAGGATCGCAAACCACGGCCCTGGAGACGCAAAGAACCGTTGGTTGTCGTCCAGCCAGATGGTCTGTGGCTCAAAGGAGAGCCCTGTGATCGCAAATTCCGTCACGTGCATCTTCTGCCCGTGATCCTCAAGCGTCGCCTCGTTCAATCGCTCCAATCGTGCTTCGCCTGCAGGAAGAAGCTTCACTGGCCCTTTCGTCTTCAGCAGAGCCGCAACGAGGACCGCCGACTCGGCTGCTGGCCCGTTATTGCTGATGTAGAAGCCGTCTGCTTTACCCGTTCCGTCTTCAGACGTGCTTTTCCAATGAGCATTTCCGTTTTCGATCGAAAAATGCTCATCCACTGGCGCTTTCAGGTAGTCATTCCCCGTGATGTCGGTGCGCGATGGCATGCCGCTGGCGCCGATCAAGTAGTGCGCCGATATCCGTGGGCCCCGCCCGCGATCATTAAACTCAAACGTGCTGTCGATCCGGCCGTCCGAGCCGAAAACATCCACTTCGCTTCCTTGAGTCTTTCCGTTGGACACGATCGCGTAGCGCAGCGTTTCTTGCGCAATGGCCGCAGAAGTCCAGAACGGAGCAACCGAACAAGCGAGTAACAGCAAATGCGGAAGTCGTTTTCGGATCATCATGATGCGCGCATTCTCCCACCAATCGTTTTTTCCAGCCAGCGTGAATTTCCACCTTGGAACGCTGGCACTCCCTGAGAAATGACCTGGGAAAGAACTTCTTGACTTTCTCTGTTCGTTGTGGTACCATATTCAATAGGTAAACCTGTGGGACTTTCCGATGCAGCGGCTTGTCTGCCGCTTTTTTTATTTGTAATTCACCCCTGTGGAGGAAGTAACCATCCTGCCCGGCATTCTTGCACAATTCTGGTGCAACGTAAGTCCATTTAGAATCAACACTTCTGAAAGTGTATCAAAACAAACGACTTTAACCCTCTATAGAATGAACACTTGATGAAAAACAGCAGCGTGGGGGGAGCGGCCCTCCGCAAATCTAACAAGGCTCAATCTTCAAGCGTTGGCAGGGTTTTCAGCACTTCCACGGCTCTCGGCCGATGCGTCACCGGATCGTCTTTGCGAATTTTCCCATCCCGGAACACCAGCACTCGTTTCGCGAATTGCGCAACGTCATGCTCATGCGTAACCAGCACAATCGTCAGGCCTTTGTCGTTCAAGTCCTGAAAAACTTCCATGATCTCCACCGATGTGCGGCTATCCAAATTCCCGGTGGGCTCATCAGCCAGCAAAATAGCAGGGCGGTTCACCAAAGCGCGCGCAACGGCCACTCTCTGTTGCTGCCCTCCGGACATTTGCGACGGAAAGTGCTCCATGCGGTCCGCCAGCCCGACCAACGCAAGCGCCTCCACAGCGCGTTTCCGGCTCTCCGCCTTATCGATCTTCGCGTACAGCGTCGGCAATTCCGTGTTTTCCAGCGCCGTGGTACGCGCCAGCAGGTTGAATCCCTGGAAAACAAATCCGATTTTCTGGTTCCGAATCTGCGCCAGCGCCCGCTTGTCGTGCTTCGAGACGTCGATTCCTTCCAGCAGATACCGCCCAGAACTCGGCCGGTCCAGGCACCCCAGCATATTCATGAACGTCGATTTCCCGCTTCCGCTCGCTCCCATGATGGCCACAAATTCGCCCCGCCGAATTTCCAGGCTCACTCCGCGCAGAGCATGCACGCGTGTTTCGCCCAACTCGTAATATTTGTGAACATCTTCCACGCGAATGACCGCGTTGCCGGCAAGGTCGTCGGTCTTTTTCAATTCGGTCTGGTTAGCGGTCTGCATGGAATGGAATTTGGAGATACGGATATCCGCGCACGCAAGCTCTTAACGCCGTACCCCTGGCCCTCCCGGCGCCGTCGATTTCGGCATCACGGAGCGGATGATCATTTCATCGCCTTCTTTCAATTCACCTTTCACGAATCCCGCAATTTCCGTATACGAATGATCCGTAATTCCCAGAGCGACCTTCACCGGTTCCATTTCATTATTTGCGCGAAGTTTCCAGACCACAGCGCTATCGGAGCGCGGCGCGCGCGGCGAATTTTGCGCTGCTCCACTCGGCGGACTGATGCGTTCCGCCGCCACGGCCTCGTCGCTCGCCGTTTTCCTTTCGCCAGGAGGTTCAATTCCGTATTGCCTGTACAACGCGAGGATTTCTTCCGGCGACATCGGCGGCTTGTAACGCAGCGCCGTGTTGGGCAGCTTCAGGACGTTCTGAACCGTGGCCACTGGAATCGTCACGTACGCTGTCATTCCTGGAAATAATTTCAATTCCAGATTGGCGAATTCGACGATGGTGTCGTAGGTGACCACGTTTTGCACCGTCGTCGCGTTCATGCGCACCTGCTTCACCACGCCATGAAAGGTTTCTTTCGGAAAGGCGTCCACCTTGAACGTGACCGGCTTCCCCACTTTGATATTGCCGACGTCAGACTCGTCCGTCTTGGCGTACACCAGCATCTTTGTCAGGTCTTGCGCGATGGTAAAAATTGTCGGGGCTTGCAACGACGCAGCGACCGTCTGCCCCACGTCCACGTTTCGTGCCACCACGGTTCCGTCAATCGGTGAGCGAATCACCGTGTAGTTCAGGTTCGTCTGCGCAACGGCTACGGCTGCCTCTTTCTGGCTGACCTGCGCCTCGGCCTGCGTGACGTTTGCAACGGCTCCGCCCACTGTCGCATTCGCTGAATCATAATTCGCCTTGGCCAAATCTAGTTGCTGTTGGCTCAGGATGCCATCTTTGAACAAACCGGCCGTACGGTCATAGTCGGCTTTGGTCTGAACCAGCAAGGCTTTTGCCTTTTCCAGGTTCGCGCGCGCCGCCACCAGATTTGCTTTCGCGTTTTCCAAATCCGCCGTAGCCTGCAGCAGAGCTCCCTTGAACAATGCGGGATCGATGAGCGCAACAACGTCGCCTTTGTGCACGCGCGAATTGAAGTCAACGTAGAGCTTTGAAATCGTCCCAGACACTTGCGAACCGACTTGCACGGTGATCACGGCATTGATCATTCCAGTGGCTTCCACCACGTCGTGGATCTCGCCCTTTTCCACTTTTGCCGTGAAGTGTTGCGGCGCGTTATTGTGATTCAGGCTGAACGCTGCAAACACTCCTGCGACCACAACAGCTACACCCAGAATGAGCCACTTGCTCTTTATTTTCATTTCCCGTCCTGGAGGAAGTTACGCACCGTATGTTTCATTCGTACCGCAGAGCCTCAATAGGATCGAGCAAAGAGGCTTTTCGCGCGGGGTAATATCCGAAAAAAACTCCCACTGCCACAGAAAACAGCGCCGCCACAATCACCGCTTCAATGGACATTTGCATCGGCCACTGCAGCGTCCTGCCAACCAGGAAAGAGCCGGCAATTCCAAAAAGAACTCCCGCGGCACCTCCGACCAGGCTGAGCATTACAGATTCTCCCAGGAACTGCAGTTGAATCGCTTCCTCCGTGGCGCCCACCGCGACTCGCACGCCAATCTCTCGAGTCCTCTCCGTTACCGAAACGAGCATGACGTTCATGATTCCAATTCCACCGACGATGAGCGAAATCGAAGCGATAGCGATCAGGAGAACGGTGAGGGTTTTACTGGCTTCCAGTTGCGCCTGAATGATGTCTTCCGGATTCCGGATATTGAAATCATCTTCTTCTTCCGGACGCAGGTGATGGCGGTCGCGCAACAGCGCTGCTGCTTCCTGGCCGGCGATCTTCACCGCGTCCTGCGAAATCGCCGAACACAGAATGTCGTCCAGCCACGTGATTCCCTTGATTTTTTTCTGCGCAGTCGTATACGGAAGAATGATGGTGTCGTCCTGGTCTTGCCCGGAAACGGAAAGCCCCTTGGGCAAAAGTGTGCCGACAACTTTGCAAGGCAGATCCTTTACGCGGATCACTTTTCCAATCGGATCTTCCACGCCAAAAAGTTGATCGCGCACGGTGCGCCCGATGACGCAAACGTCCGCGGCGCGATCTGTGTCGTCCTGTGAAAACGCGGCGCCTTGATCGATGTACCACCGCTTGATATCGAAATATTCCGGCGAAACGCCGCGGTAGCTTGTAAACCAGTTCTGGTTTCCGTAGATAATTTGAACCGAAGCGTCGACGTTGGGTGAAACACTCTTGATCAGGGGGATTTGATTCTTGATGGCGATCGCGTCGGCCAGCACCAGCGACTTTGTCCCGTGTGTTCCCGTGCGAACACCGTTGACGGCGCGCCCGCCGGCCTCAATCCACACAAAATTGTCGCCCAAATTGTTGAGCTGCTGCTCGACCCGCGCCTGCCCCGCTTTTCCTATAGCCACGACGCAAATAACCGCCGCAATCCCGATGGTGATGCCCAGGACCGTCAGGATGCTGCGCATTTTATTCCGGAGCAATGCCACAAGGGCCGATCGCAGCAGCGCCGCGTAATTCAAATCTCCTCCTGCTCTTTGCCACCAACAACTCTGGGCATACCAACCTAAACGGAGGATAAACCAATGCCATTCAGGCCAGCTCCCTCCTTAATTTTTCCATGAATCAGGACTCATAACCAGTGGCGTTGGATACGGGCTGAGTTTCCGACGATCCGGCCGCACTGTTCTTTTTCTCCCCCCTACGTAAGATTGCGATCGCTATGGCAAATAGCTGGTTCAGGCTTTTGGCGTGGTCGCCATGTTCGATTCAGACACAGGCGCGTCCCAAAAGCGACCGAAGCTGTCGGCATGACAGGTGAGCGAAGACAGGTAAGTGCTTTGCTGTCAAGCAGTACTGGCCTGCCTGCTCGGACGCCGACGTGCGGAGCTTCCAGCGGATTAGTGCGCAGAGGAGGAAGGAATGGCAAATCTCTGGCAAGACTTGCGATTCGCGTTGCGCATATTGGCGAAAAACCCCGGCTTCACCCTGATTGCGGTCCTGACGGTTGCTTTGGGAATTGGAGCCAATACCGCGATCTTCAGTGTCCTGGACTCGGTTTTGCTGCGCTCCCTCCCCGTCTCCCATCCCGAACAACTGGTCGTTCTCTCGGATCCAGACGAACATGGTTCCAGCTTTGGAAGTGAGGGCGGCGACCGCTCTCTGCTCGCCTACTCGGAGTTCGAATACTTCCGGGATCACAACGAGATCTTCTCAGACATCTTCACCGCCGACAGCCAGCTTCCCGAGCGGGAAGTCACCATTCCTGATTCCTCGTTCAAGACAGGCGCGCAAAAAGAATCCGCTCGCATTCGGCTTGTCAGCGGAGATTACTTCGCCACGCTTGGAGTCACTCCCGCCGCCGGCACGTTCTTCACGCGCGACGTGGACCGCGCCAGGGGCGGATCGCCAATCGCGGTGCTCAGCTACGCGTTCTGGAGGCGGCGCTTTGGTCTTGATCCGCTGGCGCTGGGCAAAACAATACAGATTCGCCAAACGTCATTCCAAATTGTGGGCGTCACTCCTCCGGGATTCTTCGGAGAGACCGTCGGGGCGTTCCCCGATCTTTGGATCCCCATGATGATGCAGGACTCCATCTACCCCGGACGCGATCTCCTCACTCCGTCGAAAGACCTGACCAACATGCACACTTGGCTTCAAGTGATGGCCCGGCTAAAGCCCGGGATCGCGCCGGAGCAGGGCAAGGCCAGCATCAATGTCGTATTCAAGGGCCTGCTGGAATCCAAGGTGGGCGCGTCGATCTCGGCGGAGGAGCGCCGTCATGCTCTCGATCAGCGCATCAATTTGCAGCGAGCAGCGCGCGGTTCATCCGTGCTGCGCGAACATTTTGGCGAGCCGCTAAAGATCTTGATGGCCATGGTGGGATTTGTGCTGCTTATCGCTTGCGCCAACGTAGCAAACCTCCTGCTCGCTCGCGGGGCGGCGCGGCAGAGAGAATTCGCCCTGCGCATCGCCATGGGCGCCGGGCGAGCACGATTGATCAGACAACTACTGACGGAGGGCTTGCTCATCGCAGTGACCGGCGCCGCCGCAGGTTTGTTGCTCGCGCAGTGGACCGACGCGCTTCTGCTGCGGATGGTTTCCGGCGCGTCATCCGGACCTCCGAGCATCCACCTCGATCTGCAGCCTGACGCCCGCGTGCTCGGTTTCACCCTGGCCGTGGCGCTGCTCACAACAATCTTCTTTGCTTTGATTCCTTTCTTGAACTCGACGCGACTCGATCTCACGCCGGTCCTGAAATCCACTCCCACCGGTACGTCCAGCGAGTCATCGCACCGGCGATTTCCTGCGGGGAAAATACTGGTAGTTACGCAAATCGCCGTCTCCGTGATTCTCCTGGTCTCTGCTGGCCTATTGGTCCGCAGCCTCTCCAGACTCGGGCAGGTAAACCTTGGTTACAACCGCGAAAACCTGCTCATTTTCCGGGTCGATGCCGCTCCTGAAGGTTACAAAGGCGGGGCGATTCCCCGCTTCCAACTCGATTTGCTCAGAAGGATTTCGGCGATCCCCGGTCTGCGCGGCGCTACAGTTTCCAAGGACGGCCTCTTCAGCGGCTCGGAATCGGCGGATCCGATAGCTGTGGAAGGCTATGCCCCCAAGCCTGATGAGGAAATGCATTCGCGCATGGATCATGTCGGCCCGGGATATTTCTCCACGCTCGGAATTCCTATCTTGATGGGGCGCGAAATTGAAGCACAGGACACGGCTGGCAGGGTTCGGGCCGCCGTCATAAATCAAACCTTCGCGCATCGCTTCTTTCCCAATACCAATCCCATAGGCAAGCAGGTCCGCGATACCTATTCCGGTAACCCCGCGGAGATGGTCGTTGTAGGTGTCGCCGCGGACGCCAAGTATAACGATTTGCGAGAGAAAGCTTTGCCTCGCATTTACGCTCCCCTTGCCAATCCGATGTGGGAAAATCCTGCCGCTTTCTATGAGATTCGAACGTATGCCGATCCTCAAGCCGTGACTGCCGCGCTTCGCCAAGTTGTCCAGGAAGCAGATCCGACGCTTCCGCCCATCAAGGTGCACAC
>DASQYT010000290.1:0-7878 GCA_035639075.1 Candidatus Elarobacter sp. | reverse complement strand
GTACGGGAGTTGACTTCATACCCGCGGTATATAATACGCTGCACAGTGGCGGGCACGGTCCTCGTACCGCCACTTTACAAACGACTTTACGGAGGGTGGAGCCGTGATCCGTTGCCCTGAATGTTCCGCCGAGATCGATGTTGACGAAGACGAAGTCGAAGAAGGCGAGATTCTGAGCTGTCCTGAATGCGAATCCGAGCTCGAGGTTTCGCAGACGCATCCCGTCCACTTGAATCTCATCTCCGACGACCTGGACGAAGAGGACGAGGAGGACGAAGAGGACAAGACCGGGGAAAATGGCGACCTGATCGACGATGACGAGGAAGATGAAGAAGAGGACGAGGAGTAAGTGGAGACTCATGCCGTCTGGCATCCTACCGTGTCCGTGCTGCCATCTAACTTTGTAAGGAGCAACAGAATGCGGGGCCCGCAGTGGATTTCGATTCTCTGCACGGCAGCGCTTGTCGCTTCCTTCAGCGTAGCGCTTGGGAAGGGTCAGGAACCCGCCCCGCCGCCGACTGATTCTGAAACCACTCGCCAGGCTCCCACGGCCTCAACCAGCAAGCCAGTCAAGCAAAAACACAGCCACGCAAATGACTTCCTGATTCGTGGAACCGTGTTTACGGAGAAGGCGCTTTCTTTCCCGGGCGTGGAACTTCGCATCCGGCGGGCCGGAGAAAAGAAATTCCGGTGGGAAAGCTACACGAACTCCCGTGGGGAATTTGCAGTCCGCGTGCCTCAGGGCTCAGACTATGAGATGGTAGTCCACGCAAAGGGTTACTCAGAACAGACGCGCGCTGTTGATGCAAAAACCGGCGGAATCGAGCAAAACATAGTGTTCCGTATGCAGCCAACTGCGGGAGGCAAGGGATGAATGTGCGGCGACGCATCTACAGTCTGGCGCTGATTCTCGCAGTGTTTGCAGGCATTGGGGTTTCTCAGGACAAGAAGCGCGAAGCTCAGCTCCGCACGGTCCGCGGCGTGGTGTCCGACAAGTCCGATAGCCCTCTTTCCGGCAGTGTTGTTTTTCTCAAAAACGTGCGCACTAATTCCGTCCGCAGCAGTTACACGGATGACACCGGGAGTTACCGTTTCAGCGGACTGGACCCGAATGCGGATTACGAGCTCCACGCCGAAAAAGAGGGCGCCAAATCTCCGACTCGTACGGTGTCCAGCTTCGACAGTCGCAAGGACATCGTCCTGAATTTGAAAATCGACAAGAAAAAGAGCTGAATTCACTTTCTTCCAGCGAGTCAGTTATGCCAGTGAGCGTGCTGAAGTGTGTGCGCTCAGCTTAAGCTATGAGTCACGCTTGCTGCAACCTTTCCCGTGGCGATATTCGAGTAAAACCATTTCTTCGCGCAGTGAATCTAAGTGAGAACCTGGCGCTGTGGAACGTCGTCATCCCTTTGTTGCGGGAATAGCAAGCCCTCTGGGAGACAATTGGTGATGTCATGATCAGACAAATTGGGGTGCAGCGCCAAATCGTGCTTTTGCTCCTAGTTGGATTATTGAGCGCCGCCATGCCTGCGTTGGCACAGCAGGAAGAGACTCAACAGCCCACCCCGGTCCCGTCTGATCCGCAAACAGCAAATGAGAAAGATGGGAAGGAATACAGACCCGGAGAGACAGTCGGGAAGAGCAAACTGGAAAGAGAAACAGGAACGATTAACGATCGCATCTTCGAGGTTCTGCCTAACTACGGCACCGTCGAAAACGCCATCAACCTTCCACCTCTCACCACGGGACAGAAACTCAGATTGGCTACCGCTGGCGTATTCGATTGGGGGGCGTATCCGTTCAACGGCATCCTTGCTGGAATAGAACAAGCGAGAAATGATCCCAAGGCTTGGGGACAGGGGTGGGACGCCTATGGAAAACGTTACGGCGCATCGTTTGCCGACAACAGTATCGGCACTTATATGACGACAGCGATCTTCCCGAGCTTGCTCCATGAGGATCCGAGGTACTACCAGATGGGAAATGGGAGTTTCGCTCGTCGGGCCTACCATGCCGTCAACCGGCTCTTTGTCAGCCGAACGGATTCAGGGCACGATCACTTCAACTACTCGGAATCGATTGGCAATGCCGTGGCCGCCGCCATGTCAAATGTGTACCACGTACCGGAGGATCGGACGGCTTCGCGCAATGCGTCCACTTTTGGTTTTCTGATTCTGTATGACGGAATGAACAACGAACTGAAGGAATTCTGGCCGGATATTCGCCGCAAGGTGTTTCATAAGAACACGCCGTAGTTCAGCCCGACCTACTGCTGGCAAGGGCTCCTGTGCGGTATTGGCGCACCAGTGGGTAATTTGGACACGCCTGTAAAAATGTCACGCAACTGCCAGGGGGCATAGGGCGTCGAATCATCAGTCTGGGGTGGGAGTTTTTCATCTTTGGAGATTTGACTGCAAACACAATGAAAATCGCTCGAAGAATTGTGTCCAATGCTTTCTGTGCGATTTCTATCGCGCTGATTTTGTTCGCGTTCCCGACTGTGGCTCGACAGTCACAGGGTACAAATTCAACTGCTTCCAGGGCCTCCATCTCTGGCAGGATCACGGCCATATCCGGAGAGGGGGCAACCAACGTTCTTCCTGGAGTCACGGTAAAACTGACGGGGCCGTCCGCGGGACCAGCGCCGCAATTGACGGCGAGCGATGCGGAAGGGCATTACGAGTTCACGCAGCTTGCCGCGGGAACTTACACAATGGAAGCGAGTGCCGATGGCTTCAAAGCATGGTCCGCCACGATAACGCTCGGCGCAAACCAAGCCCTTGTCAAAGACATCGTTCTGCAGATCAGTTCCGTCAATCAGCAGGTTGAAGTTCAGGGAGAGGCCGCAGAAATTGCCACTCAGAACGTGGCGATCACTGCAACGGTAAACACTGACCAATTAGAGAGCCTGCCTTTGCCGACTCAGAAATTTACAGAGGCGCTATCTTTGATACCGGGGGTCGTTCGGACCCACACGGGTAAGCTGACGTTCAAGGGCCAGGCGGAAAGTCAGGGGATGCTGGTGGTGGATTCCGCGGAGAACGTGGACCCTGTTTCCGGAAGCTTTTCGATTCCTATTCCCGTGGACATCATTCAATCCATGACTGTTTACAGTTTGCCGGAGAGTTCCCAGTACGGAGGTTTCACAGGTGGCCTGACAACCATCGAAACGATGCCTCCCTCCGGCACATGGGAATACAAGCTGCGCGATTTTATCCCGGCGTTCCGCGGGAAAAACGATAGCCTCGTAGGACTCGCCAACTGGACACCGCGGTTTGAGTTCGGTGGCCCGCTCATCAAAAACAAGGTGAATTTCTCCGAAGAGGTTACTTACGAATTGCGGAGACAGCCTGTGCGAGGGTTGTCGTTTCCCGTGAATGAGATCAAAACGCGAAGCGTTACTTCCCTCACCAACGTTCAGGTGATTCTTTCCCCTCGCCACGTGCTGAATTTCAATGTCAACACTTTTCCCATGGAACTCGACTTCGCCAACATCAATGCGTTGATCCCCCAAAGCGCTTCTACGAACTATGGCCGAAGCGGAGTATCGGGCGGGTTCTCCGATTCGTATCAGTTTGTCTCTGGGGCAGTCTTGAACACCATGGTTCGGTACACATTTTTCGACAGTAACGCCCATGGGCAGGGCCCTGCCGACATGCAAATCTCGCCGGAAGGATGGGGCGGCAACTACTTCAATCGTTGGAACCGTAAGGCAAACCAATTAGAAGTTTTGCCCGCGTATCAACTTTCAGCAAAGTCTTGGCATGGTACCCATGAAGTAAGATTTGGAGCCGACGTCCTACATCGTCAGTATGACGGTAGGAGCATTTCCCGTCCGATTGATTTGGTCGCGCAGGATGGCTCAGTCGCTGAGCGGATTGATTTTCAAGGCGCGGGCCTGTTGCGCGCAACGGATACGGAGGTGGCTGAGTTTATCCAGGATCGCTGGACAATCAATAGTCACTTGACGCTCAACTATGGAGCGCGTTTGACCACACAATCCATCGGTCGCGCTGCCGCGTTTGCTCCCCGCATCGGCGCGGCCTATTCGCTGAACGGGGGAAACACGGTAATTCGTGCCGGCGCCGCCGAGGTGTACGGCCATGTCCCGTTGCTGGCCGCAGACTTCACCAGCAATCAAGAGCGCATGCTTAGCTTCTTCGATTCTACTGGTGCGCTGATAGGACAGCCCATAGTCCTGGTAAATACCTATCTTCTTTCGGGCGCACCGCCGAGTACACCTGGCGTCCCGCGCGATCCTGGATCAAGTCCTCGCACATTTAGCTGGAACGTGGTGCTGGAACACCAATTCCGAAAGAATCTCAACCTGCGGGCCAGCTATCTTGATAGCCACACCGTGGACCTCTTTCTTCTGGATCAGATAGTCGATATGGCCAGTGGAACCGGCTTATTAGCTGTGAGGAACACGGGGACTGCAAACTATCGCCAGGCTGACATTACTGCCCACTATCGGTTTGGTAACCGCGCTGACATGAGCTTGTCCTACACCTGGAGCCGGGGGCGCGGTGATCTCAACACTTTGTCGGACACACTTGTACCTTTCCAGATTCCGGTAATCCGGCCGAATCTCACGGGTATAATGTCTTCGGATGTTCCCCATCGCGTTGTGGCCTCGGGGTTCTTTGGTCTGCCCTGGAAGATGGTTATCAGCCCGGTGGTAGATGTGCATTCGGGACTGCCCTATTCAAACGTGGATGTTCTTCAGAATTATGCCGGCGTGCCCGATAGCCAGCGTTTCCCTGTTTATTTTTCGCTTGATGTCAGGCTGTACCGCGAGTTTGGCTTCCACATACCCCGGACGGAGCGTTCCAAAGCTCACAAGGCGCGTCTCGGCGTATATTCGACCGACATTACGAACCGCCTGAACCCGCATGACGTATTCAACAACATCACGTCTCCCTTCTTTGGTCAGTTCGCGGGCTTCCAGCGACGGTACACAGGTCTGGTATTGGACCTGGTTCAGTAATGCTCCTGCTCTCTTGCCACGTCATAGGTCATAGGCCAGCGAATGTCCTAACGCCGTGAAGGCGCCAAGACTTGGATGGCTCTGGGCACTGCTTCGATTTCTACCGGGGTTGATCCAATGATCTCACCGTCTCCGTGAAACGCGGTTGTTTGATGCGTTGTAAGCCGCACCTTCTTCACCTGCCAGCGCTTCACGCGCGAAGTTCGAAGTTCACCACTCCCCATCAATCGCGGCAGAAGCCGCATAATTCCCAAGGCGCCGATGTCTTCGATTAGAACCACGTGCAGCCAACCGTCATCGACTGTCGCTTCGGGAGCCAGCCTGACACCAGCTCCGTAGCTCGGTGAATTCAGCGCTGCTACCAGCAGCGCATTCGCCTCCCATGAAGGGATATCCCTGTCCGGAAAGTCGACTCGCACTGGGATAGCCGCGAACCCCACTAACGCTCGCAGCGCTGACGCGATATAACGCAACCGTCCCGGAAGCCGGCGGTACGCGCCACTCGCATAGCGCGCGGCCTGGGCGTCTAGTCCAATGCCTCCTCCACCGGCATACAAACGCATTCGACTCTCGGCAGTTCGCACTCTCGCAAGGTCTACAAAACGTGGATGGCCCCGCAGGATTGCTTCCGCCGCCTTAACTGGATCGCCCGGCAACCCGAGTGCGGCGGCAAAATCGTTTCCTCCTCCGACAGGGAGAACACCCAAGACTACGTCTGCTCCGAAAGTTGCATTCGCCAACGCCTGAAATGTTCCGTCGCCTCCCATCGCGAAGAGGGTACGCTGCCCATGCGAAATGGCGCCCTGTGCGGATGCCTCAAGTTCCGCTGCACAGTTCGTCATTACAAACTGCGCATCAACGTGGAACGATTCGAATAGTTTCTGAATTGGTGAAAGGCAAGAACGTGCGCGGCCTCCGCCAGCTACGGAGTTGACAAATACAGTAACCGAAGATTCGCGCAGAATGGAGGAAGCTTCAGCTTGATCATTCATGCAGCTGTTCCTCAGCTACAGCCGCTGGAATCATGTGAGGCTATTTTGGCACGAGATAGGTGGGCGTATGCATGGAAGGTCAGAATTGGTGCCGGCGGGGGGAATCGAACCCACGGCCTAGGGATTATGAGACCCTCGCTCTACCACTGAGCTACGCCGGCATGAGGCAGCCCTTTATGCTACGGATTCGTCTGCAAAGGTGTCAAGGCGTTCTGACCCATGGGAGAGTTGCCCCGATTGCGTACAGGACGTGTACACGCCCAATTTCGATGATGCAAATGGAAATCAACTAAGTGGAATTGCGAGCCGGACCGAGTAGAACAACCACGCTCTGCCTAACTCGCCCGAAACTCAAGCCAGCTTTCACCTGCTCCGACGGGCGAGTCAGTCCTATAATCGTTAGTACTAGGGTACTGTTGACCCGAACAGTCGTGAAACCTATCCTGCGTGGGATCGAACACTGTCCCACCTATCGGGTAGGCGAAGACTTAACGAAACGATGGGACGGGAGGGTGTGTATCGTTTCGTAACAGGCTCAGATCCTGAGCTGCTTGACATTGCTGCACTAAGGAATACAATGCTACCGGGGTTGTTTCTTACCTCGGAGGCACAATGTCACGCAAACTCACGGTTGTTTTCCTCGCCATGCTCGTTCTGGTCGGGGCTATGAGCCTAAAAACGGTAGTCGTCGCACATGGCGACGGCTCCGTGATCATGGCAAACGGTGGAGCACCTGCTCCTCCGGTGCCTTGGAAGAATGGCGGCGCACCAGCACCTCCAGTACCTTGGAAGAATGGCGGCGCGCCGGCTCCTCCGGTGCCCTGGAAGTAGTTCGACACGGCCGAATAATCTAAGTCGGCGTGGACCAGGGCGCGTGGAAAGGTAAACGTGCTCGGTCCTTTCGAATGCTTTGTTTGGTTGCTCTGCACTCTTCTTGAGGCGGGCGTGGTGGTGTGCGCGGTCAGGACGCGTTCCTTCCGGCGTTATTTCCTCTTAAATGTGTACATGGGGCTTTCGTTCCTGGTGAGCGTTGGTCGCTATACGGTTCTCAGACATTCTGGAGTGGACTCCCTGGAGTACGCGTACTTCTATTTTTACTCCGATGCTTTGCTTACCATCGGTCTGTACTTCGCCCTTCTTAGCTTGTATTCCCTCGTCTTTGATGAGATGAAGGCTGAACGCTATTTGCGACTGGGAGCATTTCTCCTGCTGGGTGCCACCGCCTGGTTCTCCTACGAAATCGTGAACCAATCCACGCACCGGATGCTGACGCATTTCGCGTTTGAGCTGTCGCAGAACCTTTACTTTGTTGGTCTCGTCCTCACCTATGTCCTTTGGGGAGCCATCTTCAAGCTCCGGGAAAGCCGCACTCGGTTGATTCAGCTTGTCCTGGCGCTGGGCATCTATTTCAGCGCCTTCGCAGCGAACTATGCGCTCCGGAATTTGTACCCCAACCTTCAGCCGGTTTGGCACTTCGTAACGCCGCTACTTGGCTGCATTTTGCCTGCGACATGGATGTTTGCGTTCCTGCGGGTGCCTGAGGAAGCGCGGCTTGTGCCTGCGCGTCTTGCGGTGGTGCCTCGATGACGGCGGCTATCATTTTCGTTATCTCGATAGCGGCCCTGCTGCAGTTTTTCATCTCTTATTGCCGCTCTTTGATTGCGGCGTCCTCGAAACAGGTTCTCTCACCCGAAGTGAAGGATGTTACCGGCATCCAAAAGTTCGCTTCCGGCGAGGATTTCAACCGAGTAATGCAGCTTCTGCAGCTGTGCCCGGAACGTCCGGAAGACCGCAACAGCGTCCAGGCGATCGGCGCTTATTTCAAGATCTTGAATTTCCTGCGCTCGACAGTCGCCCGGATTGTTCCTTCCATGCAAGTCTGGACGGAATTGGAACGAG
>DASQYT010000289.1:0-6273 GCA_035639075.1 Candidatus Elarobacter sp. | reverse complement strand
AATTCCAATAAGAACTAACAGAAGGAAACGAAGACAACGAAGAGGTTTCCGAGTCTAATCCTTTGTTTCCTTTGCTGTCTTCTGTAAAAATCTTTTGTTGTGGGTTTGCCTTCTTACCTACTGTAAAAACTCTGCGCGATGCATCTCTTGTACCAGAAGGCAGATCACCTCAGCGGCGAGGTCATCGGGGCTGCGATCGAAGTCCATCGGAACAAGGGACCAGGGCTGATTGAATCCATTTACGAGCGATGCTTACTGCGGGAGCTCGAATTGCGTTCGATTCCGGCCACTATGCAGAAAATAGTTCAAGTTGAATACAAAGGACTCGTTTTTGATGAGCCCTTGCGCTTCGACCTCCTCGTGGGCGACTGCTTGCTCATTGAGCTAAAGGCTGTGGAGATTTTGCATCCTTCGAGCAAGGCCCAGCTTTTTAGCTATATGAAACTGCTGAATATCCCAATCGGATTGCTGATCAACTTCCATGAGCTCGTTCTGAAGAACGGCATTTCCCGAATGATCTTGCCCGGTGCAAATCAAACAGAAGGAAGCGAGGATGCCGAAGTTTCGTTATAGAATTCGCGTTTAGAAAATCTTTGTTCTCTTTGTTGCCTTCTGTAAGAATTTTCTTCGGGCCACAACGAGAATTTGAGACGCCAAGTTTGATCACTGGCGAGGTGGAATTCGCCCCGCTCATTGGAGAGCGACCGTCAAAGCACGGCACATTCAAGGCGACACGCGACCACGGATAACGCGGATAGCACGGATAGGCAGGAGCCGAAACGGCGAATCGGGGAAATGGCGAGGGCTTCGCGCGCCCAGCGCGCTTTGGAGTGCGGCGGTCCGCCAAAGGACGGATTCGCCGTGGCGAACTTGGCGCCGCTTTTCGTTTTCAAAGCTTGAGCGTGGCGAAATCAAGAGGCCAATCGGCGAGACCAATTCTTAGTGTTTTCTTCAATCATTCGTTAGCGTCTATTCGTCCCTGCCGCGCCGTAGGTCGCCGCGGCGACCGAAGGCGGGTCCATTAGTGGTTAAAAAATCTCAAAAAAAGTATTGACACACTTTTGCGCGTTCAGCTAAAAGATGCGCCTTCACCGGTCTTTGCATGTAGTGCGACAGGTGAAGGAACTACGGGTAAAAATAAAAACTCGGGAAAAAATAGAAAAAAGCGTTGAACGCGATTCTGGCACTTCGGCTAGAAGCGATGTTTCACATCCAAACTCCATCCACTTCATAACCACTGATCCTCATGAAAAAGAAATCCACTCCTGTCCGCCGTAACTTTAGTGAAGGCGGGTTCTTTAATCTGCGCGTTTTATTCGGGCTGTGTGTCGGGATGACTGGCATCTCGCTTGCGCTCTTCGCCGCCAACCCGCTTGGACGCAGCAGTAGTCCGTCGTCCGCGAAGGTCGTGCAGCCACAGCAGAAATACAAAGTTAACACCCAGCCGGGGTGGGACCCACTGGTTCCTGCGGCATTTGACTGCTCCAACATTCACCAGCTGGGCATCGACAAGCAGGAAAATCTCCGGGCTCAAGCCATCATGATTTTCTGCGGCCACAGAGACACAGACACAGGGTCCAGTTCCGGTGCCTTCTCCAAGCTTGTCCAAAAGTTAATGGCGCCCGTGTCATATGGCAGCGCAGACGTAGACCTGATCACCGGCACGGAGACTTTTCCCGACGTTACTCAGTCGGAGACATACACGGCCGCTAACCCAGATAACCCCGACCAAGTTTTCGTGGCGTACAACGACTCACGGGGTCGCTTTGCTAGCCCCATCAACATCTCTGGCGCATCGGTATCCAACGATGGCGGTATCACCTTCACCCGACTCACCAAGGCCAACGGTCAAAGCCCCTTCGACAATACCTTTGGCGACCCCGTTGCTCTGTACAACAAACCAAGCGGTACTTGGTTCACGGTATGGCTCGATGGGTCGTGCGGGGGCCAGGGTTTGGGTGGGTACAAGTCCACCACTCCAGATGATCCGAATAGCTGGACCCATTTCTGCGCTCACACTGGCGGCGCAGACGATCGCGAGTCCGGCTGGGCTGATAACGACCCCAGTTCTCCCTTCTTTGGGAGGATGTACATTTCCTGGAACGACTTCAATGTTGGCAACGCGAACATCTTTGTCACCTTCTCCACTGACAACGGCTCCACCTGGCACAGCCCGATAATGGTGAGCACCCAGAATACGTTCGTCCGCGATGTGCAGATCACCGGTGACATGGCGGGCAACGGGACTATCTACATTGCCGGCATGGACGAGGGCGGCGGTGGCTTCCCTCACAACGACAAGAACCTCATCTTCAAGTCCACCGACGGCGGCAACACATGGACGAACACCTACACCGGCTCGCCTTTCGCCGGGCCGGGCGTGACGGCTGTGGGCTATTTCGCCTGCATGTTTACTGATGGCGGCGGCTACTGGCGGCACGAGGGCTGGGGTGAGCCGGCTGCCTACAACGACATTGTTCACCTGGTCTATGCCCAGCACGGCGACGGCAGTGACCCTGGCGATGTCTATTACATCCGTTCTACCGATGGTGGCGTGACCTTTGGCGCGCCGCTCAAGTTGAACACCGATTCCACGGACCGACCTCAGTGGCAGCCTAACCTTTCGGTGAGCCCGAATGGCACCCTCTTCGCGACGTGGTATGACGCGCGCGAGAGCGCTAGCTGCACCCGTGGTAACCCAGCCGTTCCCTGTTACAGGATGTGGTCGCGGAAGTCCAATGACAACGGCTTAACCTGGTTGCCTGACATGGAGTTCTCGGACGTGGTCACTCCGCTCCCAGCGCAACCTGACAACGGCATCCAACCCACCTATGCAGGCGACTACGACTATGGCTCCGCGATAACCCTCAAGCATGTTACTTCATGGGTGGATGGCCGAGTGGCCATCAGCGGCACTTCCCAGCAGGATGCCTTCACAGACAGCGAGCTGGCGGGATTGGCGGTGAGTAGCACTGACCCGGCCTGTAACAGTGTGGTATTTACTCAGCCGACTGACTTCACTGTCAACGTGAGCGTTGCGGTGGATCCGGATACTCTCGACGCCAGCGATTTTACTGTGAACGGACTGCCGGCGGACAGCGTCGACTATACCCCAGGGGAGACCACCATGATCTTCCACTTCAACACCACGCCGGTAACAAACCAGGGTGAGCAGACGATGCATATTCCCGCTGGCGCATTTAACAGTGCTTCGAACGGCCAGCCGGTGCTGGAATTCCAGTGCACATTCCGCTACGACGCCACGCTGTTACAGGTAACTACAACCGATCCACCTGTTGGCGGCACCTTTTCAGGGCCAGCGACAGTCATGTATGACGTGAACTTCAACGAAGAGGTCGATCCAAACTCAGTCTCCACCGGCAGCCTGCAGTTGAGCGGCACCGCCGCCACAGTGACGAACGTTCAAGTGATTAACAACAACATGACCGCAGAGTTCACGATCAATTTCACCGGCGTCATTGGAGGCACGCTGACGGCGAGTATCCCCGCCGGCGCGATTACCGATCAGTTTGGTAATCCTAACGCTGCGTTCTCGGGCGACTACCAATACACTGCAAACTTCTGCGATAGCGCGCTCATCCAAAATGAAGGATTCGAGAGCGGTAGCTTTCCGCCCTGGGCGATCGACGGTTTCAGCAACCCGCCGGTAGTCACGACAGACAACCCGCACAGCGGGACTTTTTCGGTGCTGGCGGGCCGGGTTAGCGGACCCGAGCCAAACGGGCAAAGCTCGTTCTACCAACAGTTCGGACCGGTGCCGGCCAACGCCATTTTGAGCTTCTGGCACTGGGACTACACCACCGACACCATCACCTTCGATTGGCAGGATGCGTACATCACGAATACCAGCGGCCAGATCCTGCAAACCATCTTTCACCAATCTCAAAATGGGCAGACCTGGCTCAATACCACGGTGGACATGTCGCCGTATGCGGGCCAAACCGTGCGCGTCAAGTTCCTGGTGCATCAGAATGGGGCCGGCGACGGTACTGGTATGTATGTGGACGATGTGGTGCTGGCCACGCCGTGCGGCGCGCCATCACCAACACCTACACCGACTCCGAGGGAGACTCCTACACCGCGGCCTCGCCCGACGCCGCATCCGAGACCGTGAGCCCTTATTCTGTAGGGGAAGCTGACAGCTTCCCCTACAGCTACTGATTATTGAAACGGGAACTCGCAAGGCCCTGGCCGCGTCCCCGCCTGCATCGCTAGCATTGCGGGCAGGGCTATGCTCAGGCGTTGCGGGCGAGGCAACTCGCGAGTTCCTTGCTTTCTGGGGAGCACAGCCTGCCAGTCCGCCACAGGACGGATTCGCCGTGGTGAACCTTAGTCGTTGGCAGCTTGCCGACGACAGCCTCAGCGCTTGCAAACAGACTTCGACTCCGAGCTTAGGAAGAGCTTTTCGGCAAGCTGCCGAAAAGGGACAGGCTAGCAGCTATCCGCAGAATAATTCTCGACAAGGCAGTCATTTGCGATTACGAACAGCGCCAGCGAGGAGATCGAGATTCGCGAATCTTAAGCCGCTTAATCAATTCAACGCTCTAACCACACCACTGACATGAGACGCTCCAGTATCTCAGCCACTATGAAGAAAGAACGCTTCGCTTTAGTCTATAGAACGCTCTCCCCTGACTGCCGAATCGCTTTAGCTGATAGCAAGATCTGCGCGGACAGAGCGCGCTTGGGAGTGCGGCGCTACTACGCCGCTTTTCTTCTGCTATCAACTATATGCTATCAACTATCAGCTATAAGCGCGTTAGCCCAGCTTGCGCCCACTCGCCAGGCGCCCCGAAACGAGCCGTTGGAAAAATACGATAACCCGCCTGCGCCACCTCGGAAGATAGAGACTTCGCCGCGAATGATCTCGCAGTTCGGCGTGTTCACCAGCTACCAGGCAAACGTGGATGCCACTGGCCAGAATATTGTCGGCGATGCCGCGAACGAGTGTTCGATCTCCGTTGACCCGACCGACGGCAACAAGATGGCGATCGGCTGGAGGCAGTTTGATAACGTTACTTCCAACTTCCGGCAGGCTGGTTGGGGATACACCACCGATGGCGGCATCACCTGGACGTTTCCTGGGGTTCTGCAAGATAACGTTTTTCGCAGCGATCCAGTAACCAGCTCCGATGAGGTAGGGCAATTTTTCTACCTCAGCCTCAGATCGGACGGCTTTTCGTTTTTTTGCGACGACCTGTGGGGATCCACAAACGGCGGGCAAACCTGGACAATGCTTTCCCCCAAGCAGGGCGCAGGAGGAGGCGACAAGCAATGGTTAACCATCGATAAGACCGGCGGCTCGGGTCACGGATTCCAGTACCAGACAGACGATGGCATTAACTGTAACGGAGGGGGCGTGCAATTCCAACGCTGCACGGACGGCGGTGTAACTTGGCAGGCGCCGATCAGTATTCCTAACTCGCCTATATATGGGACGCTCGACGTAGACACGAACGGCAACCTTTTTGTCGGCGGCTGGAGCGGGGGCACGACGTTTCAGTGTGTTCGTTCGAGCAATGCGCAGATCGGGGGCCAGACACCCACTTTTGATCAGGTAATCCCGGTCAACATGGGTGGCGGCCTCGGTAGTGGCGGAATTAATGGAGTAGGATTGACGGGCCAGTGTTTCCTGGCAATTGATCGTTCCGGTGGTCCTACTAATAATAACATTTACATGCTGGCGAGCGTGGTGCCTCCTGGGCGAAGCACAACCGACGTGATGTTTGTGCGCAGCACAAACGGCGGATTAACCTTCAGTGCGCCGCACAAGGTGAATGATGACCCGGTTAATCCTAGCAAATGGCATTGGTTCGGGACATTTTCGGTCGCGCCCAATGGTCGTTTGGATGCTGTCTGGTATGACACGCGCAACGCGGCCAATAACACCGACTCCCAGCTATTCTATTCCTGGAGCACTGACGCCGGCGTGACCTGGGCGCCTAACGTCGCTGTGAGCAATCCGTTTAATCCATTCCAAGGCTATCCGAACCAGAACAAGATAGGCGACTATATCACCATCGTTTCCGATGAAACCGGCGGCAACGTGGCTTACTCAGCCACCTTTAACTTCAACCCGCAGAGAAACCAGCACGAAGAAGACGTTTATTACGTTCGAGTATTCCCTGGCGGACAAGGACCCTCGCCAACGCCGACCGCAACTCCAACCGCCACGCCTACTGCTACACCGACAGCTACTCCTACATCTACGCCACGACCAAGTCCGACGCCCCGGCCTCGTCCTACTCCGCT
>DASQYT010000288.1:0-2159 GCA_035639075.1 Candidatus Elarobacter sp. | reverse complement strand
CAAGGTTGTGGGACACATCGCCGAGAAAGTCGGCACACCGAAGAAAACCGCCGCTCAATTCTTTGAAGAGCTGTTCAAGCTCGCCGTGAAAGAAGCCAAGGGCGGGGCGGGCAAATTCGTGATCCCGGGGATCGGCCGCGTGGTAAAGGCGCACCGCAAGGCGCGCATGGGCCGCAACCCCCAGACCGGCGAGGCAATCAAGATCAAGGCGAAGACTGTGGTTCGCTTGCGCCCGTCAAAGGCGTTTAAAGACGCCGTCCTCAACTAGGCGCAGTTTCTAATTTGAGTTTGGCCCCCGGCGGCTTGAGCGATCAAGTCTTCGGGGGCTTTTCTCTTTTGCGATGCCTTTACAGATTCTTACGTAAGAGACGCGACACGGGTGCGGCGCAGTTCCTAAAGTGTTTTCACGTAGGCGACCACGTCTTTGATTTGCGCGGGCTCGAGGTTGTCTTTCATGCCGGGCATTTGGGAATCGCCGTTTTCAATCCACGTCGTCAGGGATTCCGTGGTGACTTTGTTGCCGTTCACCGTGAACGTTCCGCGCTTGGAGATTCCTTTGAGGCCGGGACCGATTTTTTTCGCGTCGCTATCCGCGAAATGGCACATCGCGCATTTCTTTTCGAACACTTCCTTGCCGCGCGTTGCGGAGCCGGCGACGCCGTGACTCGCGGATTTTTTCGGAGTTGTTTTTGCCGGCGGATCCTGTGCCAGAAGCGCTCCTGCCACAGCCAGAGATGCGATCCCAAGAATCAGATAATTCCGCTTCACGATGCCCCCTCTTTTAATTGTTCCAACCGCTGAATGTCGAAGCCATGCCCGAATCCAGCTATTTTCTCCAATTGAGGCCGGAAATTCCACTCCTTCTCCAGTACCTCCGCCGCCGGGCCCCGTCACGAAGTACAGGTTCCTCTGCTGCACCCGCTGAACTTTCGTACTTTTGACGCGGACAAAACCGTGTGCTAACTATGTGCCATGAGCATGGAAACCCTCACCCGTGCATGGGAAGTCCTGCAAGACGCCTATCAGGCCCAGATGGAAGGCGACTACGATCGCGCCGTCGAGTTGTACCAATCGTCATTGGAGCTTCATCCTACCGCCGAGGCCCATACTTTCTTGGGCTGGACGTATCATTTCCAGGGGCGCATCGAAGAAGCCATTGCCGAGTGCAGGCTGGCGATCGAAATCGATCCGGAATTCGGCAATCCTTACAACGACATTGGCGCGTACCTGATCGAACTGGGCCGCTTCGAGGAGGCGATTCCCTGGCTGGAACGCGCCACGGAAGCGCGCCGCTACGAGCCGCGGCATTTTCCGCATTACAACCTGGGCCGCGCGTATCTCGGAAAAGAAATGTACAGCCATGCCATGCGCTGCTTCCAGGAGGCGCTGGAAATCGAGCCGCGCTATTCGGTGGCGCGTCAGGCGCTCAATTCTCTTCGCCGCATGGTGAACTAAAAAAAGCTTTCAGTTGTCAGTTCTAAGTCTTCATTAAGAAGAAACCTCCTCCGTTCTTCAAAATCAGTTCTTTTCACCCTGTTGCTTCCTGGCCGGTTGGTTTGACGATACGGTCGTAAATCCACAGCAATAGAGCGGTCAGAACACCTAGGCCGGAAATGACCCACCAGACGCGCTGAGGCTGGTGCGCGACTTCGCCAAACTGGTGCATGACGCGTCCGCCGAACCATCCTCCGATGAGCGAACCGATGCCGATAGGCAAAAACGCGAAACCCATGTAAGTGCCTTGCTGCCCGGGAGGCGCGAGGCGGGAGATGTATTCGTAATAGCGGGGGGCCTGGATCATTTCGCCGAGGGCGAGAACGAAAATGGAGAGGACCGCGCCGAGGACGGTGGGCTGAAAGGCGAGAATCAGCCAGGAAAGCGAAGTGATAAGCGTACCGAGAATGACGCACTGAAATGCGGGCATCTTGCGAATCAGGTAGTTGATGAGCACGGTGAAGCAGATGACGGAGAGGCCGTCGGTGATGAGGATGAGTTCGACGTCGGCGCCCGCGTTGATATAGCCGTGAATGTAGCCGGGAAGCGAGATGTACTGCTGCCAGAAGACAATCCAGTAGCCGGTGAAGAACAGCAGAAAGAGCATGAATTTTGGATTGCCGAGAACGAGGAGAAAATTCTTCAACGTTTCTGAAATGCTGGGT
>DASQYT010000287.1:0-3826 GCA_035639075.1 Candidatus Elarobacter sp. | reverse complement strand
ATTGCGAAGCATTTGGGAGAATTGCTTGGCCTGGAGATGAAGGAAGCATCTGTGAAAGCTATTCTAGAAAAGCTGGAGCAAGTGGAGCCTCAACTGGAGGTTCCGGCTTAGGAAGTGGGACAGACATTCCTGTCTGTCCCTTTGAAGACGTCGGCAGACAAGGGAGGACAGGCAAAAATGCCTGTCCCACCGGAGCAGGGGATGAAGAAGGAATTGACGCGGCAGCAGTACCTGGACCTGTACTACTACATGCGGCTGAACCGCGCCGTCGAAGACATGATGGTGAAGCTGTTCCGGCAAAACAAAATTGTCGGGGGGCTTTACTCCAGCCTGGGCCAGGAAGCGATTTCCGTGGGTACCGCGTACGCGCTGGAGAAAAAGGACTGGCTGGCGCCCATGATTCGTAACATCGGGGCGCTGCTGATCAAGGGTGTGCGGCCGCGCGACATTTTCATGCAGCACATGGCGAAATACGATTCGCCGACGAAGGGCAAGGATGGCACCAGCCACTTCGGGGATTTGGACGATCTGCACATCGTCTCTCCGATTTCCATGCTGGGCGATTTGATTCCGGTGATGACCGGCGTGGCCATGGCGGGGCGTTACCTTGGGCAGAAAATCGTGACCATGACCTGGATCGGCGACGGCGGCAGCTCGACCGGCGTGTTTCACGAGGGACTGAATTTTGCAGCGGTTCAGAAGGCGCCCTTTGTTTTGATTCTGGAGAATAATTTGTGGGCGTATTCGACGCCAGTGCGCAAGCAGGTGCCGCTGGAGAATTTCGCGGACCGCGCGAAAGCCTATGGTATCGATAGTTACATCGTGGATGGAAATGACGTCGTGGCGGTCTACTCGACGGCGAAAGAGGCGGTGGAGCGTGCGCGTGCTGGAGAAGGACCGATCCTGATTGAGGCGAAGAGCTTCCGGCGCATGGGTCACGCGCAACACGACCCGGCCGAGTATGTTCCGAAGGAGATGCGTGCGTATTGGGAAGCGCGCGATCCCATCGTCCTGTACGAGAAGTTTTTGTCGAGCGAAAAACTCCTCGATGCCAAGAGCAGGAAACAGATCGAGGACAAGATCGACACCCTGCTCGCCGAGGAACGGGACTCTGCGGAGAATTCGCCGATGCCTCCGCCGGAATTGGCGGAGACGGGCGTCTACTGCACCGGCGACGACTGTCACAAGATCCGCCCGAAGTGGGAGCGCCCAATCATGGAGGTGACGCCGCCGAGATCAAGTGTCAAGGCGGTCTGGACGGTTCCTGGATTTGGATCGGGCAAAGCATCGGACGGCGCAAACGCACCGATTCATTTCGGTGATACGCATGCCTCGCAGCATAGAGTTGGGAATGACGCAAAATCCACGAACGGTGGAAAGCCTGCGACGAAAATGGCAACGAAGGCAGCGCCAAAAAAGAACGCGAAGACCGCTGCGGCCAGCGCTTCGAGAAAGGCGCGGAGATAGCCATGGCCAAACCAAACGGCGCCGGACCGAACGGCATCGCGTCCAACGGAGCGCAAGTCACTTTTCTCGAAGCCATCAAGCAAGCGATGTTTGAGGAAATGGAGCGCGACCCGGCGGTCATTTTGATGGGGGAAGATGTCGGTGTGTACGGCGGCGCGTTCAAAACCAGCGAAGGGCTGCTGGAGCGGTTTGGCTGGGAGCGCGTGATTGATACGCCCATCAGCGAAAGCGCCATCATTGGCGCGGCCTGTGGTATGAGCTATTGCGGCTTGCGCCCCATCTGCGAAATGCAATTCATCGACTTCATCGTGTGTGCGTTCAATCAGATTACGAATTTCGTAGCCAAGGGACATTACCTTTGGAATGCGCCTGCGCCGTTGGTGATTCGCGGGCCGTCCGGAGGCGGCGTGCACGGAGGACCGTTCCACTCAGCGAATCCAGAGATGTATTTTGTGCATACGCCGGGGCTGAAGGTGATTTACCCCTCGACGCCTTACGATGCGAAGGGTTTGCTGAAGGCCGCGGTGCGGGACAATAATCCGGTGCTCTTCTTCGAGCACAAATTTCTCTACCGCCGCATCAAAGGAGAAGTTCCCGCCGGAGATTACACCGTGCCCATCGGCAAAGCCGTGGTGCGCCGCGAAGGGCAGCACCTGACCATTATTTCGTATGCGGCGATGATGCATACTTCGCTCGAAGCGGCCGAAGCCCTGGCGAAGGAAGGCATCGAGGCGGAAGTGATCGATTTGCGGACGCTGCTGCCGCTCGATGAAGAGACAATTTTGAATTCGGTGAAAAAGACTAACAAATGCCTGGTCGTGCACGAAGACACGAAGACAGGCGGAATCGCGGGCGAAATCGCAGCCATCCTGTTCGAGAAAACCTTTCATCATCTCGACGGGCCGCTCGTGCGCGTGGCCTCGCTGGACACGCCGGTGCCGTATGCGCCGACGCTGGAGGAGCATTTTCTGCCGAACGCGAAAAAGGTCTTTGCTGCCGCGAAGGAGCTGGCGCGGTACTAGGATTTTAGAGAGAAGAGGAGAGCGATTATGGCCGTTGACATCGTAATGCCCCAGATGGGCGAGAGTATTTTCGAAGGCACTATCACCAAGTGGCTGAAGAAGCCCGGAGACAAGGTGGAGCGCGACGAACCGTTGTTTGAGATCTCCACGGACAAAGTGGACGCGGAAATTCCCTCGCCGTCCGCGGGCGTGCTCAAGGAAATCAAGGTCAGCGAAGGGCAGACTGTGCCGATTCAAACGGTTGTCGGCGTTATCGACGCGGCGGGCTCTGCGGCCGCTTCGTCAGCGCCTGCTCCGTCAAAAACGGCCGCACCAGCGCCTGCTCCTGTAAAGGCTCCTGCCGCCGCGGCTCCGGCACCGGCAATATCGCGGCCTGCGGCTTCTGCTCCAGTTGCCGCGCCGGCTGCGGCCGCTTCTGTTTCCTCAAGTTCCGGCGGCGAACGGATTCACAGTTCTCCGCTGGTGCGGCGCATGGCCAAGGAGCACGGCATCAACCTCTCCACCATCGAAGGCACGGGCGCGGGCGGGCGCATCAGCAAGCAGGACATCGAAGCCGTCATTGCCGCTGGTGGCGCGCCGGCTGCTGCACCTCTCGCTTACTCCGGTCCAGCTCCTACAGCGATTTCACGTCCCGCGCCTCCGCCGCCGGGAGCGTCCGGAGCGCAAGTCCATGTCGTGCTGGAAAACGCCGTGCCGCGCGAAAAGATGTACTTCGGCAATTACGAAATACATCCCATGAGCACAATGCGCCAGCGCATCGCCGAGCACATGGTGGCGTCCAAGCGCATTTCCGCCCACGTATACTCCGTCGATGAAATCGACATGACCAAGGTGGCCGCGTTGCGCGCCAAGTCCAAGGACGAATTCGAGAAGCGTTACGAAACCAAGCTTACCTTCATGCCTTTTTTCGTAAAGGCCGCCGTCGCCGGGTTGCGCGCCTATCCCACGCTGAACGCTTCGCTCGACGGAACCAACGTAATCCTGCACAAGGAGATCAACGTCGGTATTGCCGTGGCGCTTGACTGGGGCCTGCTTGTTCCGGTGGTGAAAAACGCCGACGAGAAAAACATTCTCGGCATCCAGCGCAACATGAACGACCTCGCGGAGCGTGCGCGCTCGAAAAAGCTGAAGCCTGAGGAAGTCCAGGAAAGCACTTTTTCCATCACCAACCCGGGCGTCTTTGGGGGCCTGTTCGGCCTGCCGGTAATTAGCCAGCCCAACGTGGGCATTCTCGGATTAGGCGCCATTGAGAAGCGCCCGGTGGTCATCAACGACTCGATTGCCATCCGCTCGATGTGCTACGTCACGCTAAGTTACGACCACCGCGTGGTGGACGG
>DASQYT010000286.1:0-5424 GCA_035639075.1 Candidatus Elarobacter sp. | reverse complement strand
GCCGTCCGCGACGTCACTGTCTCCGCCAGCCTCTTCGCGACGTTGAATCTTGCCTCACAAGGCCGCATGGAGCTCGGCATCGGCCGCGGCGACAGTTCCCGTCGCGTTCTCGGCAAGAAGCCCACCACGCTCGAAAACCTCGAGGAATTCGTCCGCATCTTCCGCAATTTGAATGCTGGCAAGACAGTTGACCTCGACGGCGTCTCCACAAAATTCCCCTGGGCCAGCGGCGAAATTCCCCGCGTCTGGGTTGCCGGCTATGGCCCCAAAGCCTTGCGCACTGCCGGTCGCATAGGCGACGGCGTGATTCTCCAGTTCGCCGATCCTGACCTCATCGATTGGTGCCTTGGCTTCGTCCGCGAAGGCGCAAAGGAAGCCGGCCGCGACTTCGGCAAAATCGAAGTCATGGCCGCCGCTCCCGTCTGGGCCTCCGACGACCTGAAAACCGCACGCGAACACGTCCGCTGGTTTCCCGCCCTGGTTTCCAATCACGTGATGGACCTCATCTCCAAATACAAGCCTGAGGAATTGCCGCACGCGCTGACTTCTTTCGTCAAAGACCGTGGCAAGTATGACTATCTCCACCACTGCGAAGTCGGCAGCGACAATGCCGAGTTTGTCAGCGACGAAGTCGTCGACCGCTTCTGCATCATCGGCCCCATCGACGAGCACCGTAAAAAGCTGGACGGCCTTCGCAAGGTCGGCGTCACCCAATTCAATATCTACCTCATGTGTGGCGATGAAGAAAAAACCCTAGACGTGTATAAGCGCGAAATAGTGCCCCACTACAGCCACTGACTACTCCACCGCCCATCTTCTTCTTGACACTCTCTGAATTTGTGATATACTCCTTCTGTAGATTACTAGGTGTGGACTGCGGGAGTTTGCTCCCGTTTTCCTTTTTTGAGCCGCAATTTCCGCTCATGCGCCCTGACCCGAAAACGTGCCCTTTAGAATCAATCACTCACGAAATACTTTTTCTGTAACTCTTTTCTTTTGATATTCATGCAAAATGATTGGGGGGGTGAGGGGGTTCATCCTTCCCATTCGCTTCCGACGTAGTCAGAATCTGTTCCCGCTTCAGCAGAGGACTTGCACATGCGCTTTGACACCGTAATTCACAACGGCACGGTCGTGACTGCCACAGACGCGTCCCTCGCCGACGTGGGCATCGCGGGCGACAAGGTTACTGCCATCGCCGCTCAGCTTCCCGCGGAAAACGCCACGCGCATCGTTGATGCCTCCGGCTGCCTCGTCATTCCCGGCGGCATCGATGTCCACACGCATCTCGACATGCCCTTCGGCGGCACGACCAGCGCTGACGACTTCCAGACCGGGACCATCGCTGCCGCTTTCGGCGGTACCACTACGCTGATCGACTTCGCCATCCAGTACAAAGGCCAAACGCTTCGCCAGGCCTTTGACGCTTGGATGAAAAAGGCCCATGACAAAGCCGTCACCGACTACGCCTTCCACTGCATCATCACCGATCTCGGCTCCGCGCAGCTCGAGGAAATGGGCCAGCTCATCCGCGAAGGCGTCACCAGCTTCAAGCTCTTCATGGCCTACCCGGGCGTCTTCATGCTCGATGACGCCACCATCTTCAAGGCCATGCGTCAGGCCGCCAAGCACAATGGCCTCATCTGCATGCACGCGGAAAACGGCGGCGCCATTGATGTCATCGTTCAGCAGGCCCTCGCCGAAGGAAAACGCGCGCCGAAGTATCACGCGCTCACTCGTCCCACCACCGCTGAAGCCGAAGCCACTTCCCGCGCCATCGCCCTCGCGGAAATGGCCGGCGCCCCCGTCTACATCGTCCATCTCTCCTGCAACGACGCGCTTGAAAAAGTCCGCGAGGCGCGCGACCGCGGCCTTCCCGCCTACGCCGAAACCTGTCCGCAATACTTGTATCTCTCGCTGGAAAATATGGACGCGCCCGGATTTGAAGGCGCCAAATACGTTTTCACTCCTCCGCTCCGAGAAAAGTGGAATCAGGAAAAACTCTGGCAGGGCCTCGCCAAAGACACGTTGCAAGTCGTCTCCACCGACCACTGTCCCTTCTGCTTCAAGGAGCAGAAGGAACTCGGCAAGGACGACTTCACCAAAATTCCCAACGGCGGCCCTGGCATCGAGCACCGCTTAAGCCTCGTCTATACCGGCGGCGTCCACGGCAAGCATTTTTCGCCCAATCGTTTTGTCCAGCTCGTTGCAACCGCGCCGGCAAAACTCTTCGGCCTCTACCCGCGCAAAGGCACCATCGCTGTCGGCTCCGATGCCGACCTGGTCATCTTCGATCCCAATCACGAGGAAGTCATCAGCGCAAAGACCCACCACATGCGCGTGGATTATTCCATGTTCGAGGGCATCAAGATCAAAGGCGCGCCCAAAACCGTTTTCTCCCGCGGCCGCACCGTCATCGAGTCCGGCAAATTCGTCGGCCGCCCCGGCTCCGGTCAATTCCTCCGCCGCCAAACCTACGCCGGCCTCTGACCTCGGGGCTGGAATATTCGCTGAGCATTGGTTTCCTCAAGTTTCTGGACAGTGCCGGTCGTTTGTGTAAGCTTGCAATCAAGTGAGACTGTTACTAGACAAAGCATGTACAGCAAGGGAGTCGAATCCTTTGAACGAATCTCTGAAGACACTTCGCTTTTTGCATCAGTTCCTAATGGTGGCGACCGCCGGTGTCTTCATCCTGGGCATGACGCCAGATCCTTCCCGTGATTACAATGCCGCCCTTGATGAATTGATCAGCTTGAAGGCGATCGAAACTCACCAACCAGAATACGGCTCTTATCTTCGCAAATCTGTGCCAGTCCCCGGACAAGACCTCACAGGTTTCTTCTTGAGCCTAGCAAGGGAAACGGGTGCACGCATATCCGATAACTTTGAGATTCCGCAACCATTCGCCAGTGAATATGGATACTCCGGGTCTCGTTTGATGGACTATGAGGGTTTCTTCGCGGGGATCCACAAAATTGCTCCACTTCAGCTTGATCTCGATGAAGGCCTCAAAGACTCAATCCGTCAGTTTCTCAAAGATCAGATCGCCATTCAGAGTCCCTCCCATCCCGGTCTCAGCTTTGAGGGTTTTCAGCTTTCAGTCGGCGGTATGGGCCGCTTGCCAGACGGAACGTATATTCTGGACTGGCGAAATATTCCTCCTGAGCACCGACTGACCGGATCGCTGCAATTCATTTTCGCGAACGCTCAATCTCAGCGAAATCCACGATTTGCAGTGTCTATTGCCGTTGCCTATTCTGTTGGAAAAACCGAGGAAGGATCCTTCGCCTTGGATTGGCTCCAGTCCACGGCAGTTGGAAAACATTTGGTAGACCCTAAATCCAAGACCGTGTTCCTGAAGCTCAAGAGGCTGAGCTTTTGGAAGGGCCTTAGCTTCAAGGACATCGACAACGCAACTTCGTATCTCCAACAAAAATTGGACTCCGTTAACACTGAGACAGTGTCATTCTTCGGCATATCAGTGAACAAGACCGTGTCAGTTTGGGCAGCCCCCTTGACGTGTCTTTCGATCGAATGGTTCTTTCTTTGGCACTTTAGACGCTTCGTGCTCCACGATGCCAACGAAACCGCGACGGATTATCCATGGATTGCGTTGTTTCCAGGGCGACTGAATGGGATAACTACCTATTCCTCGCTAGCACTCTTACCGGTGTGTGCTAATTCCATTCTGCTCTTTTTTTACGGGCATGGAGGGGAGTGGGCCACTAAGGGTGGGGCAGCCTGCATTCTCTTGATGACAGCTGTCGGAGCATTAATCTTCCGAGAAGTTCATGGGTTTCGCGCACGCTGGTTGGCTTCGTTTCGCTAAGTCTATTTCATGATATTTCTGGATGAAATCGGGCATGCTTGACCCCGTTCTTTCCCTCCTGCTATTGTGAGAAGTTATCTTGGGCTCAGTGTACCTACTGAGCGCCAGGGCTCCTGTGGAGGGAGCGTTTCTGACTCATGGGCCTCACCAAACTGGTAATCCGGGGCGCGCGCCAGCACAACCTGAAAAACATCAGCGTCGAAATCCCCCGGAACAGCCTCACGGTCATCACCGGTCTTTCCGGCTCGGGAAAATCCTCGCTCGCTTTCGACACCATTTACGCAGAGGGCCAGCGCCGCTACGTTGAGTCGCTTTCCGCCTACGCGCGCCAGTTTCTCGACCAGATGGAGCGCCCCGAAGTCGACGTCATCGAAGGGCTTTCTCCTTCGATCGCCATCGAGCAGAAAACTACTACGCGCTCGCCGCGCTCCACCGTCGGCACCATCACGGAAATTTACGATTATCTTCGCGTCATCTACGCGTCCGTCGGCGTTCCGCACTGCCCCAACTGCGGCAAACCCATCACGCGCCAGTCCAGCGAGCAGATCGTTCAATCCATTTTGCACGGTGAAATCTGCAAACCTGACGACCGCATCATGATTCTCGCGCCCATCGTCCGCGGGCGCAAAGGCGCGTATCGCAAGGAGCTGGAAAAATTCGCGCACGATGGCTACGTCCGCGCGCGAATCAACGGCGAGCTTTACCAGTTGGATGAACTTCCGGTCATCGACAAGCGCAAGAACCACACCATCGAAATTGTCATCGACCGCCTGCTTGTCAAGCAAGGCATCGCCGCGCGCCTCGAACAATCCATCGCCACCGCGCTCAAATTGGCCAGTGGCCTCGTCACTGTAGCCATCGTCGGCGGCAAGGAATACACGCTTTCCGAAAAGCTCGCGTGTTCCGATTGCGGTATCTCCGTCCCGCAACTCGAGCCGCGCTCCTTTAGCTTCAATTCGCCGTACGGAGCATGCCCCGCGTGCAACGGTCTCGGCTCCAAATACGATTTCGATCCTTCCAGGATTATCAATGACTGGAGCCGTCCGCTTTTTGATGGCGCCCTCGGCCCAGGCGCCGGCTCCGCGATTCTCAAGCGCACGCTCGAACTGGGCGCCTACGCCCACGGCTTCGATCTGGAAACGCCATTTGAGAAATTTCCCGCGCGCATCCAAAACATGCTCTTGTATGGATATCCTCCGTCGAACGCGCGATCGGATGGCGAATCAACACCGAAGAAATCCAAAACAGAAAAGGGTTTTCGCTTTCCGGGCATCCTGAAATTTCTCGAACGCAATTTCGAAGAGTCCAGCTCAGACACTTATCGCGAGTGGATGACCCAATACATGTCGGCTACGCTGTGCAGCGTCTGCCACGGCAAGCGCTTGCGGCCCGAATCTCTCGCGGTCAGGCTAGCCGATTGTTCCATCGCCGATTTCACGGCGTTTTCACTTACCGCCGCGCGCCCGGCCGTCGACAAGATGCTCGCTCAGCTCACCGAACGCCAAAAGGAGATCGCCGCGCGTCCGCTCGAAGAAGTCGCCGAGCGCATCGATTTCCTGCTTGCGGTCGGCCTCGGCTACCTCAGCCTGGACCGC
>DASQYT010000285.1:0-6723 GCA_035639075.1 Candidatus Elarobacter sp. | reverse complement strand
GGCAGGCAATGCCGGGCTCCACCCCCGGCAGGAATTCATCGACGTTCGGGGGAATCCACTTGGGTAGTTCCGGTTTCAGGAGCGGCAGTTCCGGAAGCTCCGCTGTTTCCGTCACAGTTGTTGAGTTACTCCCCGATCCGGCGGGTGAAGGCGGCGCAGGGACGCTCAATTTTTGAATCAAATTGTTCGCAATCGCTGCCTGCTCTTTTGCCGGACGCCCATCCAGAAATGCGCGCAAAACCTCTATCGCGGGCGGAGTTTGGTTTTGTTGAATCAGCGATTCCGCCAGCGGCAGCCGTGCGCCATTCGCAAGATTCTTGCCTAGTTCAAGGCTGCGTTCCGCGTGGCTTACAGCCTCAGCAAAATTGGACTGGCGAAAGCAAACAACAGCCATCAACTCATGAGCGCGCCATGAATTCGCGTCAACTTGAAGAGCTCGCTCCAGATAGCCTTTGGCTGCGGCGTAATCCCCTTTCCGCGCCATGATCGTGGCAAGCGCCTGCAGGGTCAGCCCGTGCCTGGGATCAAGCGATAAAGTCTTTTCCCAGCTCGATTGTGCGGCGGCCACCTTCCCCTGGCGATCGGCCAGCAAACCGCGGATGTAATTCACCTCAGGATTTCCCGGCGCCAGACGGTACGCCTCGTCGGCATGTTTTTGGGCTTCCTCCAGCCGGTTCGCTTGCAGCGCCCCGACAGCTTTGCCGAGCTCCTTCTGCAACTTCGGCGAGAGTGCCGGAGGGCCTTGTGGAGCAGCAACTGTTGATGAGCTTGAATCTCGTTTCAGAGCGATGTATGCCTGCTCGCTCTCACTACCATAGGTCAGGTTCACTCGCTCAGTGGCCGTCAAATATCCAGGAGCGGAAACGACGATCGTGTACTCGCCAGGGCCCAGCCCGTCGAAAATTGTCTGGCCGCCCATGGTCGTCCCCGTGGAGAAGACCGGGCTGTCAAGATGCTGCAAAGTCACGGTCGCAAGGCCGCTGAAGGTTGCTCCGCCCTCGTCGCGAACCGTTACGATTAGCCGGGTGACGGGAGCTTGTCCTGCGGCCTGTGCTTGTACGGCCGTCCTTTGGGCAGCTTTGCTTCCCTGCGTAGGAAACAACAGAGACAGAATGAGGAATGTAAGGAGTGACATCTGAATGCGCCGGAGAGTGGGCACAATATTCCCCATTTGCGCGCAGGGCCGTTTCAAACAGTTGAAACTGAACCTGGTCCCTGCCGTCTAGCTGTGGACCACTCGTTGCCGCGAGTGTCTTACAGGGAAGAGTCGAGGTCAAGGCCAAACAAAAGCGAAGGGGCAGGGCCCTGTTGTTGCAGGGCAAAGTTGCGCCGGGGGGAGGATTCCAGGGATCACGGCTTGGCAGTGATCAACTGGTCGAAGCGCGGAGAAATTCGCGAGCTGAGATTGGCCACCCAGAAGCCCGCGACAACTCCCGTGAAAACGTCCATTGAGTAATGCGCGCGAAGGATCAGGACCGTTGCTACCTCGAACAAGGCAAGCAGGACCGCGGCGGTAGTCAGCCAATTCCTGCGCAGCCGGGATAGCTCGATCGCCCCGAAAACCGCGATAGCCGTATGCCCGGAGAAGAAAAAATCGTTCGCGACATGGTAAGTCACCAGGAGCGAAGGAAAACCCGGATAGTGCCAGATCATGTTGGGTGGTGGAGGCAACGCGCAGACTGCCTGCATCAATTGGCGCAAAGTCATAAGCAGGAACAATCCAAGGAATGGCCGAACGCTTCCGCCAAAAAGCCAGCGTCCCAGCAGAAAAAGTCCCAACGCGTCGATCAAACCGGAGCTTACGATCAGCAGCGCATCAGCGGCCCCGGAATTTTTGGAAAAATACGAGTTGAGTCCCGCGGTCAGGTTGTGGAGCGCGTCGCCGATTCCCGATGCAGGAGCGATTCTCGCGCCGATAAGTGACTGCGTCCAAAACCACAGCGCGAGGACAATTCCGGTCACGAGCAGGCGCAAGAGCAAATTGCGCCGATGGTTGGAGTCTTCGGCTTGCGTCATAGCGCGCTCTTTGTGGCCATGCAAAGTTCTGCTATTCGTGCACAGTGCGTTGCATCATCTCGAGCGCAAGCCCGCGCGCTTTCCGCAGATCGAGTTTTCCGGTGCCGAGATATGGGAGATTCTCCACGCGTACAAACTGGTCCTTGCGCGGCCGCCATAGCGCGGGCAAGTCGCTCTTCCCCAGTTTCTCAAGGCATTCTTCCAGCTTGGCCTCATCCAGCGTGTGCAGCACCACCAGGCGCTCGCCCTTCTTCTCATCAGGCACGCCGGTGACTACAAAAGTCTGTTCCGTCGCGCCCGCCAGTTCTTGCAGGATGTCCTCGACCTTGATATGGGGTACCATTTCACCGCCAATTTTGCTGAAGCGGCTCAAGCGGTCGGTAATGCGAATGAAACCGTCTTCGTCCATCCTCGCGACGTCTCCGGTGTTGTACCAGCCTTCCTGGAGAACCTCGGCGGTCTTCTCCGGCTTGTTGAGGTAGCCGCGCATGATGTTCGGGCCGCGCACAATCAGTAGGCCGGGCTCATTCGGTCCCACCGGCTGCATGGTATCGGGGTCCACAATTTTCACCGAGATTCCCGGCAGCGGATGGCCGATGCTCCCGCGCTTCGCCCCAACCTGCCGGAACGATGCCGCGCGGAAATCAATCGTATTCACGGTGACCGCCGGAGAACACTCCGTGCAGCCATAGCCTTCATGCGGACGGATTCCAAAATGATCCTCGAACGCTTGCGAAATGCGGTCAGGCAGTTTTTCCGCACCGGCCATGACGAAGCGCAGGCTTCCGAAGTCCTCCGGTGTGCAGCGGCGCGTGTAGGCATTCAGGAACGTCGGCGTCGCAAGAAGCATGGTGACCGCGTATTTGTTGACGAGTACCCCGATAACCCGTGAATCCAGCGGATTTGGATGAAAGACGACACCGATGCCGGTGGCCGCCGGCAGGTAAAGCGTGCCCGTGAATCCGAACGAGTGAAAGAACGGAAGAATTCCCATGATGCGGTCTTCTGCATGCAGCATGAATACCTGGTTGAGCTGCGCGACGTTCGAGGCAACGTTGTAGTGGGTTAGCATGACGCCCTTGGGATCGCCCGTCGAGCCGCTGGAAAAGATGATCGTTGCGATGTCATCCAGCGACGCTGGACGATCACAGCCCGCAAATTTCGCCAGAGTTTTCGCCGGCAGCAGGCTGGCTGCCAAGGCGACCGCCGCGCGTTCTCCGAAGCCGGCGTCTTTGGCGACGTCCTCGATGAAAATCGTTTCGCCGGGAGGCTGAATCTTTACCTTTTCCAGAAAAATCCGCGCCGTAACGACAGTTTTCAAGTTGCACTGCTGCGCGCACGAAGCCAGCGTTTCATTCGAAACCGTGTAGTTCAGGTTGACCGGCACTTTCCTCATCAGCATGGCGGCGAAGTTCACAAGCGCCCCGGGAACTGACGGCGGCAGCAGGATGCCGACCATTTCCTGTCCCTGCCAGTGCTTCCGCAAGCTCCGCGCAAGCACCACAGCTCCTACCAGAGCCGCAAACCAGCTCAGTTTCGGTCTTTGCCCGTCGGCCATCGCAAAACGGAAAGGATGCCGTCGTGCCGAATAGACGAACGACTCAGGCAATGTGTGCATGCGTTTCTTGCGGCGCGCGAACGCTTCCGCACCCAGATCCTGCACCGCGCGGCGGACTTCCTGCGCCGTGGCGGTTGACGGCAACGGCTTTCCAAAAGTAACTCGCACGGGATACGGAATTTGCCGCGGGAATTTCCACAGAAATTTTCCGCCTGCAAAACTGAAAATCGAACCCCACACGCCGTCCAGATTCACCGGAATGATGGGAACGTTGACGCCTTTGATGATGCGCTCCATGCCGCGTCGGAAGGGCAGCATCTGCCCGATCCGCGTCATCTGGCCTTCCGGGAAGATGCAAACGACTTCGCCGTTTTTCAGCGCGTCAGTGGCCAGTCGCAACGAATGAATCATTTCCCGGGGACCTTGGTCCGACGCGATGGGAATCACACCCATGATCTTTGCGAACGGTTTTACAAGCGGATGTTCGTAAGAGCCTTTGAACATCAAGAAACGGATAGGACGATCGATGGACGCGATAAGCAGCACGGCGTCAGCCATCGAAACGTGATTAGGAGTCAGCAACGCTCCACCGCGCGCCGGCACGTTTTCCCGCCCTTCCACATCCAGCCGGTACAACGTGTGCATGGCAATCCAAAGCATCAGCCGCAGCAGCGAATCCGGCAGTAGCCACAGCACATAGGCCGTCGCCCCCAGCGTCGCAATCGCAGACCAGAAGAAAATTCCGCCCGGGCTGAGATGGGCAAAATGTGTGGCCGCGTAATACACAGCTGACGCGGCGCCGATGCCCACAAAAGAAAGCCAGTTCGCCGTGCCGATAACGACGCCCTTCTTGTCTTCCTCGGGCTGGTGTTGAATCAGCGCGCTGATCGGCACAATGAAAAATCCCCCGAAGAAGCCCAACGCTGCAAGCAGCAACAACACGCTTCGGAACGACAAATCCGGAATCGCCAGGCAGAGTCCCAGGACCGTCATCCCCATAGAGCCGAGAGGAATCAATCCGTACTCGATTTTTCCGCCCGAGAGATATCCCGCCGCAAAGCTGCCCAGGCCGATGCCAATGGCGATCGCCGCTTGCAGAAAACCGCCTTCTGTCGAGCGGATGTGCAACACGTCTTGCCCATAGATAAAAATGTTGAATTGCAGCAGCCCGGCGACAAAAAAGAAATAGGTGTTGCCAAGCACCGCCAGCCACAACACGCGGTCGCGGCGAATCAGTTTCATCGGCGACCAGACATCGATCAGCGACGTGAGATGAAATCTCTTTGCGGGGTCGGCAGCCGGCACGCGGCTGATGCCAAAGCTCCACGCCAAACCGACAATCGTAAACCCGAGCAGCAGCGCCCCTGAGTAAACTTCGCGTCCATCGAACGCTTCGGCGAGAAAAGAACCGCTCACGCTCCCGATGATGATGGCGATGAAAGTCCCAAGTTCGAGGACTCCATTGCCCCAGGAAAGCCTCTCCGGCGGGAGTAGCTCCGGCAGCAATCCGTATTTGGACGGCCCAAAGAACGCTCCCTGCGTACACGCCAGAAAGATCGCCGCCAGCGCTAATTTCAGATTGGGCCCCACGAGCGCCGCCGTCGCGAACAGCATGACGCCCACTTCAAACACTTTTGTCCAGATGGTCACGGCGCGCTTGCTGAATCGGTCCGCCAGATACCCACCCATGAGCGAGAAGAGAATGAAGGGGGCGGCGAACAGCACGCCAACGAGCAGTTCCATCTGATCGCGCTGCGCCTTGTCTTTTTCGACCGCAAGAATCAGGTAGATGACCAGAAATTTCAGCGCATTCTCGTTGAAGGCGCCTTGGAACTGCGTGGCGATCAGACTCCAGAATCCGAGCCGCCACTTCTTTTCTGGGACAGGCATGAAAACGCTTTCGTCGGCCACCATGCGCGCTCACCAAGCGCTGCGATTAGAACGCAGGAAATGCAATTAGTCTAGCAATCCAGGTCTCTACAGACAGACGCATCTCCGCCGCCTGTGCCGAAAATGGGACGCTCACAGGCCAACGCGGCCCGTTCCAATTCGCGATACGATAGCCAACGCCAAGAGGGGGCAGAATGAGCGCAGCGGGCGGAACTCAAACAGTATTGATTACCGGGGCTACCGATGGATTGGGAAAGGCCGCGGCGCTCTTGCTCGCCGAGCGAGGCTATCGCGTGTTCGCGGCCGGGCGTTCGGCGGACAAGCGCGCGCAACTTGATGCTTTGGCCAAAGAAAAGCATTTGCTCCTCGAAACCATGCAAATGGACGTTTGCGACGACGCGTCAGTGCAAACCGCCATCGCTTCCATCTATCAGAAGGCAGGCGCGCTCGACGTGCTGATCAACAATGCGGGATTTGTCCAGGTCGGTGCCGTCGAGGATCTCCGCCTGGAAGACTGGCGCCGGCAATTCGAAACGAATTTCTTTGGCGTGATTCGCGTGACCCAGGCTGTTCTTCCCCGCATGCGTGAACGCCGCAAAGGGCGCATCCTGATGATGAGCTCGGTTTCCGGCTTCGTGACGCCGCCCACGCAAGGCGCCTATAGCGCGTCAAAACATGCCATCGAAGCGCTAAGCAACGCTCTGCGTCACGAACTCTATCCTTTCGGCATCCATACCATTCTCATCCAGCCCGGCTACATCATGACCGGGATTCAAAGTACCGCCATGGACCTGGCACAGCCGTACCAGGAAAAGTTCAAGAGCGGACCCTACGCCAGGATCTATGCCTCTTATTTGGGAAACGCGACGAGCACTCGAGCACAGTCCAAAACCACGACAGAGGACTGCGCGCGTGTCATGCTGAAAGCGATTGAAGCTCCGCGGCCGAAAGCCCGTTACGGCGTAACCCCGCTCGCGACATTCGCGAAATGGTCCAAGCGGCTGCTGACCGATAGCGCCGCCGATCTTATGATTCGCCGAAGATACGGAATCGCGCGCGAACGCTAGCCGTCCGAGCGTTCATGGATTCGAAATCTGGAAGGAAAGGCTGTTCTCTCGCTGCTCCTGCCACATTTTCGACCACGCTTCATGCACCGGGCTTTCGGCATAATCAGCGGCAGCTTCGGCGCTCGTGAATTCGATCGCATAGACGCCGCTGAAGTCCTTGATCTGGTTGCGTGAAGTTTTCAGCCACACGTT
>DASQYT010000284.1:0-4369 GCA_035639075.1 Candidatus Elarobacter sp. | reverse complement strand
CAGCGATCGATAATAGAGCTCTGTCCCGAAGAAGAGAAAAAGCGCACGTACGGATCCGGGCTCACCGGTCCGTAAAGAGCGAGAAAGTTGCGAATTTCCAAAAGTGCGCGGAGTGGTCTCTTCGAATATCCCTTGGCTAGCAAGTGCGCGGAGCATACGGTACAGCGCCTCTTCGTTGACTTTCAGCTCCCCGGCAAGTTCCGCCGTCGCGCGCGCTCCACCATTAAGCAGGTCTGCGACTCCCAATTTGGCTGCGGCGTACAGCGCCTGATGAAGGATCAAATTGTTGCGTGCCTGCAAAAGCGGTGCCGACTTGATGCTTGAAGCAGCTTGCGCCGTCATAATTCCCCCCGCAGTTTGTCCTGGAACGAAAAAGTGATTCACCTCGGCGAAAATCCCGCAGTCCTGGAAGCAAGGTTTGGGGTGTAGTCTACGACGTGCCTGACTTCCTGATCGCGAGGGACACTGCGGCGAAGCACAACAGAAAATCCCTCGACGCGATCGAAGGCCAAGGCACAAACTACGCGCGCCAACCGATCACCGTGAAGGCCGCAACGGGCCAGCTTCTTCCCGCCATCACGTATCGGGTGATCAACCCGAAGCCCGCGTTAAAAACCAGCCCCGAATACGTTGGCTACATTGTCCGCGGACTTCGCGAACATGGAGTCGCCGAAGAGTACGCTGCGAAGGTGAAGGCAATCACTATCGCAAACAATCCCACGATTGCAGCAGAGATCCAGGCTTTATAGCTACCCGGAATTGTGAGGCAGTACCTTCAGCTGATCTTGTCGGCATGGTTTTTGCGAATCCACTCTTCTACTTCTTTCCGAACACGGACCGCTATCTTTCCGCAGTGATCGGCTTCGCCTTGCGACACCAGTCCGTAATCGTCATACGAGCCGATGTTCCGTTTTTTGCGCAGCTTATCGAGCGTAGGAATGAGTTTCTTCTGCGGATCAATCGAAACTCGAGAGCCTCGATGGTTCGATAATGTTCGCTACCGCCTCGTACCACTCGGTACCCTGCGGCACGCAAGGCGGCGGTCGACGAGATTCGAATCGCGTCGTACGCCAAACCCAACTGCACATCGGCAGATAGCTTTCCCGCAATAGCTCGGTGATAGTCTTGAAGACGCCCATCCGCAAGTGCCAGCAGGCGGCTGATTTCCTCTTGGTCCGAGGGACGCTTTTCGAGCCAGCTATTTTTGACCCAATTCTCTAAGGTCATCCTCATCTCCAATGATAAACAGCTTCTTGTCCGCCAACACTGTCTTGAGGAAATTCCCGCGCACCTTCTTCCCGAACTCTCTAATGGAGTACACGGTCGGATTGATTTCCCGATTCAAGGTTTTCTCCGCGCCAGCGAGGCTTTCGACGACTTCGTCGAAATCGACTCTGCCGATAATCATTAGATCTACGTCACTGTGTTCGGTCTCACGTGACCGAGCCACGGAGCCATAGACGAAGGCGAGATTGATTCTTTCGCGCAAGGGATCGAGCGCATCAGACAGAGCGTCATGCATTCCGACAGTCTTGTTGACTAGGTTCTTGATTTCCCGGAAGACCGGACTCTTTTGGTTAGCGGTGTAGAGCGTCTGTGTGCCCACCGTTTTTCTGGTGACAAGCCCGGCCGCTACGAGCTGTCGCATCTCCCTTTGTACGGGTCCAACGGCGATCTCAGTAAGGCGGGCAAGTTGGCGCAAATAGAAGGTTTCGCCGACATGGCTGTATAAAACCGAGAGCACCGCGGCTCGAGTTTGCCCGAAGAGAGTTTCGGATAGAACGGTGGTTGTACCCATACTGGGGTCAAGCGTACCCTAAAAGGGTACAAGGATCAACGTATCGATAGCGCATGCGACGAAAAGGCCAGATAGCTCTTCCCGTCCTGCCAGCAGTTTGTGAAGTAGGTCGCTCACTTGCGATTGGCCTTAGTCTGATTTTAATTCGCCGGATACCTCAAACAGAAACTGGGCCAAGGCAAAGAAAGAATGGCAGGTACGCTGCTACAGGCGGGGATCGACCGGCTCGCTTTCGAGAGCAAGCACACCAAACACGCATTCATGCACACGGCGGAGCGGTTCTTGGCGAACGAAGCGTTCTAGCTCCTCGATTCCAAGAGCGAACTCTCGCAGTGCCAGTGACCGTTTCGTGGAACAGAGCGGCTGCGGAGACGCTCCAAATTCTCTGGCAGCAAATACTCCGGGCCGTAAATGATCCTCAGATACTCGGGGCCACGACATTTGATTGCAGGCTGCGTCAAGCCGCGTCGCCCTCTTACAACGAATTCCAGCGGCTTATCGACCATCCCCTCGCCGCCACGACCTGTAAGCTCCTCCCACCAACGAGTAGGGAGAAGCACCTATTTTGGCAGAATAGTGTCCACTTACGCATGGGCTGGTGGCAACGAAGGCAGACGTTGACAGGGGCAAGCCGAGTACGAGGCAGCCTAGACCTGCTTCTGACGCAGGAGGGGTCGCAAAGCTGAGAAGTCGGAGTATGTAAATTTTTCCAGGTAAGATTTTTTTTGTGGCTAGGCGACCATTTTCGCCGAGTCGTTGGGCATGATCTGACCCAGAGCATCCTGTCTCGGCTGCCGGAAGAGATGGATTGTCGCGCACGCGGTCGGCGTGTCATGGCAAAGTTACGCGACCTGGTCAGCGACCTGCCGGCCAGCGCCGACCATCACCACAGCAGCCGCTTGGGGCTCCTGCAGCACTCGCTCGAAGTCGCTCTGAAGATGCTGGAGCAGTTTGAAAAGACGCTTCTCCCCGGTGCCCCTCCCGACGTGGCCCTTTTCAATACCGAAGCGGACCCTCTGCAAACACAGTACCTCTGCTTCCTCGCTGGCCTGGGCCACGATCTCGGTAAGCTGTTTGACATTGAGTTGGTGGCAGGAGAGCGGCGTTGGTCTCCTTTGACCGAGGCCTACGCCGAGTTTCTGAGACAAGTCAAAAGAGAGCCGGTGCTGGAATGGAATAAGAAGCGGGTACGTGGTGGTCATGCTCAGTTCTCACCCTGGCTTATGCACCATCTCTTAAGTCCTGCCGATATGCGATTCATCGGTTTGGAACGGTTGCCGGAGTTAACGGGCGCACTTACTGGTACTCATGCGGGCGACCAATCGACACCTCTGGCGCGTCTCGTGAGCAAGCTCGATCAGCAGAGCGTCGAGCAGGCCGCGCCTGACTGGATGCTGAAGCGACCCGATAGCAAGGTCAACCAGTTCGTCAACGCCCTTAGGAGCCTGATCGCTGACGGCAGGCTGAGCGTCAATACTCTCGGCGCGCCGGTCTTTGTTACGGGCGATAAGGCCGTGGTCGTCGTGCCGCTCTCGATCTCGGTGGCCCGCGATTTCCTGAAGCGGGAGGAGAAAATCAAGCTGCCTTCTAATCACCGCCTCTACGACCTCCTGGCGCAAGCGAAAGTTGTGGAAGCTGACGAGAATCGTCAATGCGTGAAGAAGATTAGAGTACCGGGGAAGCGTGGCCGGGTCGAACTCCACGCCTTGATCTTCGCCACGGACACGATCATCCCTGAGAGGATTCTTCCCACGCTGCCGAACGTCGTGTTTGAGCTCAAGCCAGAAGAACCAAAGCCACCTATGGATGTCGAGTCGAATGAGCGGAAGCCGGCGGCGGTGGGAGACCCGCTCAGCTAGGAAGCACCACAACCCACATAGCAGGAATCACAGGTACTAGACTCGTTTCTGGCGCGAAACCCAGAATGCCGCGTAAAATCAGGCGTTGGTGCGTTTTTTCTCTTCATTTTGTCATTTTTCTCTTGACAAGTACGTGTGTAGTATGGCACACATAATACATGAAAGCCAACCAATCCGAATCTCCCTCCGATGTCTGGCGCTGGTTCCAAAATCAAGCCGCAAGCCTCGGACCCGCTGTTCTTGGCTCGCTCAGCTTACGACGCAGTCCTTGTGTTCGCGAGAACTGCCCCGCTTGCTTGTCGGGCGAACAGCATGCCAGCTACGTCCTGTATGGTCGCCTGAAAGGACGCCGTTTTGCGGTTTATGTTCCCGAAGAACTTGTGCCGGAGGTACGCCGCTGTTTAGACAACGGGCGTGCTCTGCAGGATCTGCTGTACCAGGCCGCACCTCGATATGTCAAAGCCTTGAAACGGGAGCGGGACAAGGCGTCGCAAAAAGCGGAGAACTGAACCGTGCCGAGAACTGCGAAACCACAGATCAGTTTCGCCGATTGGGAGTTACTGCAGCAGGGTATCTTGCTGGAGCCGCTACTGCAGAGCATCTCCGATTTTCTGGACGACCACAAAGAGATGATCGAGGCCGTACGGCGCGATCTGCAACGAGGTCTGAAGAATCCCGGGACCGGTCGCAACGGATTGGCCCCACAACAGGT
>DASQYT010000283.1:0-6455 GCA_035639075.1 Candidatus Elarobacter sp. | reverse complement strand
ATCGGCTGCTCTACCACTGAGCTACCTCGGCCCGTTCTAATGACAATAGCATCCGCAGAAAATTACTGTCAATTCATCGCCGAAAACGGCGTTCTTTCAGCGTGAGAAGGGATACATCGCCCAGCCAATTCCCACGCCGATTAAGAGGAAAAGTAGCAGGGACCACACGATATACTTTACACGCTCGATCGGCTGTCGGCGGCTCAGAAAGCCAAACGCGATGGAAATCAGCAACGCGAAGAGCAGCAGGGATTGCAAATGGCTGAGCTTGAATCCCATTCCCGCGTTCATGCTTTGCGTCCTCGCGCTGCTTCATACGCATGCAGCGCCAACAAAAGGTTAAGCACACCGGCGGTAGCGAGAAAGCGCGTGCCGTAATCACCGCCCGCATGGGAAACGTCCGCGCCGCCAGTTTCGAGCAACCTGGCCACCAGATAAAACGTTCCCGTCCCCAAATCCGCCAGATAGCCCAGCCAATCGAAAGCATCGTTGGCGGCTGAACTAAAAACGTTGCCGCGCATCCCTGCGCCAAGAATCACGAGTGTGCCCACTGTCAGAAAACACATCGCGGCGCGGCCCCACATCCTTATAAGAGCGTGACCCAGCCCGGGCACGAGCCATCCTGCCACGCCGATGACGTACGCCATCGTCTCGCGTCGTGAATCCTGCGATGGAGTTTCCGGTGCCGTCGTCTCGTGCGTGGAATCTTGCCGTGCAGCTATCGGTGCTGTCATCTCGTTTCCCAATTCCCTTCTTTCCGCTCCCGCTTACGCCAGCAACGCCAGAATTTCGTTCTGAATCGCTCCCGTTACGCGCGCCTCTCGCTCGCTGATGTACACATTCACTTCGCTGCGCACGCCAAATTCCGGCAAATAAACTCCCGGCTCCACTGAATTACAAGTCTTGGGGATCAAGTGCCTCACGTCATGTGTTTCGAGTCCGTCCATATTCACGCCATTGCCGTGCACTTTTTCTCCGATGCTGTGCCCGGTGCGATGGAAGAAATATTTTCCATAGCCTGCTTTTTCAATCACGCGGCGCGCCGCTTTATCCACCTGCCACCCTTGCAGCGGCTTTCCTGCGGCAACGTGCTTGCAAATCAAATCGGTCGCCGTTTCGCGCGCATCGCATACGACGCCAAAGACCTTCGCATATTTGTCCGGCACTTTCGCTCCCAAGTATCCCATCCAGGTGACGTCGTAATAGACGCTTCCCGGCGTTTTCTTCTTCCCCCAAACGTCCATCAATAACAAGTCACCCTCGCGAATCGGCGAAGCGGATTCTGCAGTCGGTCCATAGTGGGGATCGCTGGCGTGGGCATTCACGGCGATGTCCGGTCCTTCTTCGGTCCGAATTCCCGCCGCATCGAACTCCTTGAGGATCCAGTTCTTCAAATCGAATTCTGTCAGCGTCCTTTTTTCGCGCACATTCTTGGCGGCAAGCTGGAAAGCCTCGCGCACGATCCGGTCGATGGCCACTCCCGCGGACAGATGCGATTCCAGCTGCGTCGCGCTCCAGCACGCTTCGTATTTCTGCACCAGGTCCGCCGAACTCACCACTTTCGGCCCGGAGCTGCGCACCAGTTCAATCGTCCCCGCATCCACCATCGCCACATAGGGGATTGCGTTTTTCGGCGAATATTGCATTGCGACGTTTTTCGCGCGGCCAAATATCTTTTTCAGATTTTTTCGCAGTTCCTCTTGCGCTGAGTAATACAGCGTCTCCCCAGGCAACGATGCCAGCGATTGCGTCTCAATCTTATGCACCAGCTTTTTCGGAGTTCCCTTGGCTGGAACAAAGTAGAACCACCTGCGCGTCCTCATTCCGTCCGGCAGGCTAAGGATATGCTGCGCGATGGGATCGCGCCCGCGAAAATCATAAAAAAGCCAGCCGTCGATCCTCGCGGCCCGCAAATCGCCCTGGATTTCTTGGATGTCTGCGCTCATTGGGGATTTAGCTCCATCGCTCGGACAAGATTCAACTGCCACGCCTCAAGCGTCCTGCACCAGCAGCGCAAGGATCTGCTGCCGGGTCACACCGCGGATTTCGATGCGTTTCGTTCGGCTTCTTTCACCGCTCAGAATTCTAACAGCCGTCCTGGGCGTTTTCAAAAGTTGCGCCAGGAATTCCGCCAGCGCCTCGTTGGCGCGGTCGTCAACAGCGGGCGCTTGCAGCCGCACCTTTAGCGCGCCTCCCATTTCCCCGGCGATTTCGTCCTTGCTGGCTCGCGGCTGTACCCTCAAGAGAAAAGTTACGACGCCCTCCCGCTCCTGGATCTCCAGCATTAGATTCCTGACGATTCACTATTTCGCTTCGCGAGTTCCAAAGATCGCCGTTCCGACGCGCACTTCCGTCGCGCCTTCTTCAATCGCCACTTCAAAATCATGCGACATTCCCATCGATAGCACAGGCAGCGCGACACCAAGTTTTTTCGCTACATCCTCGCGTAATTCTTTCAAACGCCGGAAATATGGCCGGACCTGCTCGGCCATTTCCAGGAACGGCGGGATGCACATCAATCCCGCAAGCTCCAAACGAGACAGATCGGCAATTCTTTCGGCCAAAGCCGAAAGTCCGCTGACTTCCACACCGCTCTTCGTTTCCTCTGACGCCACTCGCACTTCGATCAGAACGCGTAGTTTGTCCGTGATACCGGCCTCAGCTCGCGTACGGTCCAACCGCTGGGCAACCGCAACATCGTCGACAGAATCTATGCTATGAAAAAGTCTTGCGGCCTTCGCCGCCTTATTACTTTGCAAGTGTCCGATCAGGTGCCATGTCGCGGCCAGTCCATCGGTCTCCGCGCGCTTCCCTTCCCACTCCTGGACGCGGTTCTCCCCAAAGTGCCGAATCCCCGCTTCATAAGCTTCGCGGATGGCGCTCGCCGGATGCGTCTTCGAAACCGCAATCAGGGTGACCTCTTCTGCCCCCCGCCTCGCGCGCGCCGCCGCGCCCGCGATCCTTTCTTGAATTCGCTGCAAATTCTGCCGCACCGAAGTTGGCGTCATGTTCGATTTCGAATCCTAGCACGCGCGGCATTGCGGCGCAGAATGTCTCCGGTTAGACTGGCCTGCGGTCTTGAGCGGTGGTGAATTATCCTGGAACCGAGGCTGATTTGCGTCCAAATGTAAATAGAAGGGCCCATGGCAGGCTCATTGCCATCGAAGGCATCGACGGCAGCGGGAAGCGCACGCAGATGGATTTGCTCCACGGAGTCATCGCTGCTGGTGAAGGCGGCCACTCCGTCTATTCCACCGGCTTTCCTCAATATGATTCCTGGTTCGGCAAGATGATCGGCCAGTTCCTAAACGGCGATCTCGGCTCGCTCGAAAACGTCGATCCTCACTTCACTGCGCTGCTTTATGCCGGCGACCGTTTCGAAGCCAAGACTAAGCTCGAAGCGGCGCTGAACAACGGCCAAATTGTCCTTGTGGATCGTTACGTCGGCTCGAACCTCGCGCACCAAACCGCTCGCGTCACACCGGAAAAGCGCGCCGAGTTCATGAGTTGGATCGAATACCTCGAATATGGAGTTTACGGGCTCCCGCGCGAGGATCTTATCCTCTATTTGCGCGTGCCTCCGAGCGAAGCGCAAAAGCTTGTCGGCCAGAAATCCAAGAGAAGTTACACCGCTGCGAAGCAGGATATTCTGGAAGCCAGCCTGCGCCACCTCGAGCAGGCCGCAGACATGTACGACCTCCTCGCGCGCAAAGCCCCGTGGGTAACCATCGAATGTTTCGACGCCGCCCGTGGCGCACTGCGCTTGCCCAAGGAAATTGCCCAAGACGTTTTAGGCGCCGTAAATAAAGTTACGACCTCTCAAGTCGTGCGCAATTCCGGCGTAGGTGGCGGCTGATCATGGGCTTTCGGGAATTTCTTGGCAACGAACGCATCGTCGCCGCGCTCCGCGGCGCTCTTCGCGCTAAACGCGTTCCGCACGCGTTGCTCTTCACCGGCCGGCGCGGCGTCGGCAAATTTACTCTGGCGCGCATGTTCGCGCAGGCAGCGAATTGCGAACGCCTCACGGACGACTTCTGCGGCGAGTGCGCTACTTGTCAGCGCATCTCTCTGCTCGCCGATCCCCAAACGCTGCTTGAACAGGGACTCATCGAGCGTGGCGAGAGTGCCGACGCCGCCACCGTCGAGCGCGTGCCTTTAATTTTGCAGTCGCACCCAGACGTTTGGGCGCTCGTCCCTGATCCTGTTCGCTTGAAAAGCCCCGTCGCGCGGCCGATGCTGCGTGTGGGCCAATTGCGCGCCGTCCAGCGCGCCGCCTACTTTCAACCCCTGGGCCGTCGCCGCGTCTTCATCCTCGATGGAGCGGAAACGATGCGCTGGGACGTCGCCAACGTTTTCCTTAAGATTCTCGAGGAACCTCCCGGCTCGGCCACGCTCATTCTCACCGCGCCCTCTCCGTATGCACTGTTGCCAACCATCGTCTCGCGGTGCCTGCAATTTCATTTCGCGCCGCTTCCGCAAGCGGCGGTGGAGAAAATCCTGAAAGAAAAGACCAACCGCAAGCCCGCCGAAATCAAGCTCGCCGCGCAACTCGCCGAGGGCAGCCCGGGCCTCGCCATCGAAATGGACGTCGACGCAGCCGCCCAGCGCCGCAGAAGCGCTCTGCGCATCCTCGAACGCGCTGCGCAGGGTCAAGGTTTCGCCCAGCTGTTTTCGGACACCTCGGCTCTCGCCAAGGACCGCGATTCCTCCTTCGAAGATCAACTCGGCGTCTTCTTTGGCTTGCTTACCGATCTACTGGAAATCACGTCGAAAGTGAAGGAACCAGTACTGCGCAACGTCTCGCTCGCGAAAGAACTGCAATCGCTCGGCAAGACTGTGGATTCCGAATGGGTTCTCCGTGCCATCGCTGGTTTTGACGAAATTTACGCGGGAGCGCGCCGTAATTTGAACCGCCAACTCGGCCTCGACGCCCTGGCCGCATCACTTTCGCCTGCGGTTTCGCACCCCACCATGCCTCGCGGCTGATCCGCAATGACAAATATTTCGCCATCTCAAAATTAAATCGCTACACTGTAACCCACACGCTTCCGAGCGCATCTTAGACAGCAGATATTCCACAACTCCTAGGTTAGAAGGAGCAGTCATGGTGAATCGCCGTATGTTTCGTCCGGGTTTCCCGGACGTTAAGGAGCCGAGCATTCCCCGCCCTCAGCACAACGGCCCCATCCCCAGCAAAAAGCCAGCGCCGCCGGAGACCACCCACGCAGAGAACTTCTACTGGGTCAAGCAGATGCAGTCTCATACGCCGATGGCAGTCGTCCTCGAGGATGGTGAAATGCTTCGCGGCACGGTCGAATGGTACGACCGCGATTGCATTAAGCTCACGCGCCAGGGCAGCCCCAACCTGCTCATTTTTAAGCGGGTCATCAAATATGTTTACAAGGACGGAGAGGAATCCGCTCAGGGCGGCGACGAGTAAGCACTCTATTTGTAGAGTGAGTGCCCGGCAGCTGCCCCGAAGGTGAGCAGAGCCTTTGCGGCCAGCGACCCGTCCTCGTTGAAAATTTCGCACTCCGTCACGATAAAATTTCTGCCCGTGCGCAAAACGCGCGCGTCCGCTTTGATGCGCCCGCCCGGCACCGGCTCCAGATAATTAATGCTCAGCTCCACGGTGGCGATCTCCGTGCCTCTCGGTATCGTCGTATAAGCCGCAATCGCCGCTGTCGTATCCGCCAGCGCCGCCAGAATCCCTCCGTGTACCACGCCATGAACCTGCTTGTGATTGGCCTTCACGTCCATCCGGAAAATGGCTCGTCCCGCGTGCACGCTTTCCACGTCGAATCCCAGAAGCTCCGTCGACCGGCTTTCTTTCATCCGCCGCCGCACCAGTTCCGTGACCTGTTTCTCCGCTTTCGACATTTTCCTGGTCATCGCGTTCTGCCACTTTCCATCGACCCGCTGAGCTGCTTCCCACTACCACGCTCCCAAAATTGTTTTCTTACTGATTTCTTATAACTGATTGCTGATAACTCGATCTCAATACGCTGTCAGCCCTCCATCCAGCGGAATCGCCGCCCCGGTAAGCCACGACGACCCCTCCGACGCCAGGAACACCGCTATCTCCGCGACATCCATGGGCTGACCGAAGCGTCCCAGCGGGATTAGCGCCAACCGCGCCCTGCGCCGCGCTTCTCCCTGTTCGCTTGCGTCGAAGAGCCCCTTCACCAATTCCGTCTCCACGATCGAAGGGCAGATGCAGTTGACGCGTATGTTCTCGTGCCCGTGATCGATGGCCATGGCCTTCGTCAGCATCGTCACGCCGCCCTTCGACGCGCAATACGCCGCGCGATCCCTCATCGCCACCAGCCCCAGCACCGACCCGATGTTCACGATGGCTCCCCCGCCGCACTTTCGAAACTCCGGCAGCGCTGCCCGCGACATCAGGAACGGCCCCTTCACGTTGACCGCCATCACCCGGTCCCACTCTTCTTCGC
>DASQYT010000282.1:0-3697 GCA_035639075.1 Candidatus Elarobacter sp. | reverse complement strand
TCCCTACTACCATGACATCGGTCTTTCGAAGGAAACAGTCGGAGCGGTGCGCGGCTCAATCGGACTCATCGCTACGTTTGCAGGCATCGCCGCGGGCGGATTCTGCTCGCTGAAGCTTGGCCACATGCGCGCGCTCGTCATTGGGGGCATTTTGCACTCAGTCGCGGTTGCCGCGTATGCCACTCTCGCGTTCGTGGGCGCGGGCATTCCTCTCTTCGCCCTCGTCATGGCAGGTGACAACTTCGGCATCAGCTTTGCCGGCGTTGCGCTCATCGCGTACATGTCGAGCCTCACCAATTTGGGATACACCGCCACACAGTATGCGCTCTTGAGTTCAACCTATGCCTGGCTGGGAAAGATCTTGAAGGGATTTTCCGGTGCTGCCGTCGAAAGCCTGAGCGCCACGCACGGCCTCATTCACGCCTACGGCATTTTCTTTATCGCTTGCGGACTGACCGGCGTGCCTGCGGTCCTTCTGTTCGCGGCATTGGGTTACTGGCACAGGCGGAAGCAACCGGCGCCAGCCGCTGCCTAGGAAAGTCTTCGCTCCTGCGAAAATAGCCGGCTATCTCCTTGAAAACAAAGCCTTGTTCCCTAGGCTCATTTCATCCTTCGTTGTGGCTCTCTGAGAGACGTGAGCTATTCGTAACGCAGAGCCACTGCCCGGTCGACGCGCGAGTCACGCTGAGCTTCCTCGTCCTCGGCGTCCTCGTGGCCGTCCCACGCTGGGGCGCAATGCTCAATGACGCTCGTCGCCACCTTTTTGACGCGCCGCACATGGTCGTGTTCCCAACGCTGGCAGTAATGATCGCCGTGCTTTCCTTCAACCCGATTGGAGTTGCGTGGCGTGATTGGCTCGATCCGCGTACGCGTTCGCAAATGGCGGCGCAGGAATTTTCGCGTTGAGTAGTTTTCCGCGCGTCAAGAATCAAATGCGCGGTTGCGAGACGGCAAGTTTTTACTTGGTCAGAATCACGGGCGTGCCGCGGCCCAGACTCAGCGTACGCGCCGCGCTTCCCTTGTTCACCCCAATCTCCAGATATCCGCTTGAACCCACATAGGCGATGGGCTCGCCGTTATTCCCGCGTGCAAAGGTATCTACCAGCCGCGACACCTGATGAGACCCCACTTGAAGGTTGATGCCGCCGCCGTTCAGCGCCGATTCTGGCAAATCTTCCGAGCGGAAATTGGTGATCAAATTCCCGAACGCGTCGGTGCGCAATACCGCTCCCTTCAATCCTCCATCTGCCTCCTTGGGGCGGGGAATCGAGAACCGTTTATAGTCGCTGATCTCATCGCCCATGCTGGGTGTCTGCCAGCCTTTTGAAAGCCACGAAGCAACCGGTGCGAAGATGTCGCGTCCGTGAAAGGTCTTGCTTACCGGCTGCAAGTAATAATGCTCGACGTTCGCGTGACGGACGACAAGGCCTTCCGTCTCGCGTTCATAAACGACGGACAGCACGCCGTTGTCAGGCGCAACAAAATACTGATTCTGAGCGCTGACCAGCAAGGGCCGGCGCTCCGTTCCCACGCCAGGATCCACCACGACTACATGGATTGTCTTCGGCGGAAAGTAAGAATAAGCCGAGCCAATGGCCAGCGCCGCGTCGAGCAGGTCAAACGGCGTGACATTGTGCGTGATGTCCACGATGGTGACATCGGGATTGATTTTCAGGATTACGCCCTTCAGTGTTCCGACCAGATGGTCGTTGGTGCCGTAGTCAGTCGTGAGCGTGATGATCGCGTTGGGCAAGGGGTTCTCTCACCTGGGAAATTTGCGCATGGCGCGCAGGCGGAGAATGGTGTCACTCCGCATATATTGACGCTAGCGGAGGCGCGCGCGTCCGTCAAGAATTCGCGCGGCGGCTGCTGTGCAATCGCCAACGGTCCGGCGGGGAAGCCAACCGCCGCTGCTCAGCTTTCGCCCTGCTCCGGGGCACAGGGATGCCATTCCGGATCAGGGAAATGCGACCTACAAAACCACAAGCCGCATCGTTCACAGAAGCGTTGGCCGGGCTCATCGCATGGCTCGTCCATGCGTGATACACCGTGACAGAGTTGTCCCTTGGTTTTTACGCCTGCTGAACTCATCGCGTCCTCCAAATCACAGAAGACGATTCTCGCGGAAGAGGGACGTCAGCGCGCGGGTTCCACAACTCCCACTTTATTGACGCCGCTGCACGCAATATACACCCGGCCGTCAGAAGTTGCTGCCATATTCCGCACTGTCCCGCCGCCGGAGGGGATGCTCGCCCGCGCAAAGCTCTCCGTTTTCGGGTCGAACCGGACGATAGTGTTCGGCTTCACCCCGGACTCACTGTACCAAACCATTCCATCGGGGGTAATCGTGATGCCATAGGGAGCTGACTTCGCGCCGCTTGGCGACGCCCACATCTTTACCGCTCCGGAAGTCATGTCGAGCCGTCCGAGGTGGCCTTCGCTGTGGTCGGTGAAGTAAACGAGGTCGCCAGCGTCAATCGCCATTCTTCGCGGCCGCACGCCTTCTGGCAGCATATATTCCGTGATCTCCATCGATTGAGCATCGATCTTTGCCATTTTGTTTGTCGCAAACTCGCAGAAAATGGGGAAGCCCTTGCTGTTGATGGCGATTCCATAAGGATGCGAATTCGCTGTCTGCACTTTTTTCAGGTCGATTTTTCCAGTGCGCGGGTCCAGTCTGCCCACCATATTGGCCACCTGGAGCGTGAACCACAACATCCCCTGGCTGTCGAATACCGCCGTGTGCGGGTCCTCGCCTTTTGGATCAGGGATCTTGAATTCTGTCACCGCCCCTGTCCGCGGATCGAGCTTTCCAACGTATCCCTTAAAATTTCCCGTGAACCAAATGTTCCCGTCGCGATCCGCGACCAGCCCGTGCGGGCCGGAATCTTCCACCTTGAGCGAATATTCTTTGAACGCGCCGCTCTTCGGATCCAGTTGCCCTAGCTTGTTGGCCATTTGTTCCGTGAACCACAGCGCGCCATCCGGCCCCACAGCAGGATCATGCGGATGCGCGCCCTTAGTGGGAACGTCCCACTCGTGGATCGTGACCTTCAACTCGCCTACTTCCGAAGCTGGGGCTGCCCCGCGCGATGCTAGAGCAAGTCCCAGCCCCAGAATTACACCGCCCAGAATAATCAGGTGTCTTCTTCTCATCTGTACCTCCTTGCCGGAACTCATATTCTCGGAGAGCTGAGGCGTACATTGCTGGTTTCACGGAATGAAGACTACGGTAATCTACCCATTGCAGCCTCCCTCCGCAATCTGCTAGCTTAATCTTCAGAGCGGGCGTCGTACAATGGCAGTATAGAAGCTTCCCAAGCTTCGGACGTGGGTTCGATTCCCATCGCCCGCTCCATAAATCGCGATGATTCTATTGTCCTTACGCCGCTAACCCTACTGAAAAAGGCCACAAAACCAAGGGTTTTGGTCCCATGATGGTCCCAACCGAATGAATTGGTCCCAATGTGCCTTCAGCCCGAAGTTGGACGCAGATGGACGCCGCCGCCATCAATTGGACGCTGCTTGTCATCGATCATCTGAATCCGTCTTTTTTGAACTTCGACCTGGAAAACAACATCCGTCATCCCGGTGCCGCAGGAACAGAACTCATATCCTTGCGAGTCTTGATCAACAATCCGGCTCTCACTCCGGAACCGCTGCCTGTTGGGGGGAGGAAGATGAAACAGCAGGGAAG
>DASQYT010000281.1:0-6601 GCA_035639075.1 Candidatus Elarobacter sp. | reverse complement strand
TCGGCTACGAGAGTCGCATCCGTTCTCGGTGGTCCTGGGGGAAGTGGCCAGCCATCAGCTACGAGCGTTGCATTCGAATTGGGCGGTCCCGGGGGTAGAGGCCAGCCGTCAGCGGTTAATGTGCGATCGATTGTCGTCGGTTTACCGGCTGACAGGTTGACGGACCGCACGACGGGCAGTACCATCAATACGGCCAAAGCAGAGACTGCCACCATCATTGCTATTTTTTTCAAGGTTGTATCCCTCCTGACATGCAGGGTGAGGAGGGACGCTCTTGGTGAAGAGCTTTTGTGGAAGATGTTCCGATTGCGGAACACAGGGCGGCATGAGAACGCTTACTCAGTTCCAGCAAAACCGTAAAGTCATTCAGGACTTCACGCTGACAACTCTTGCGGGCATTCCCGGGCAATTTGCCCGGCTAACCTACCTCGCTTCCTTGCGGGATCTTTCCAGCGGCAGGTATGAACATGCCGGGCTTGCCGCGCTTTATCCAGACGCATCTATCCAGCAGGCTTTACAGCTTTGCCATGAACAGATTTTCGAGCGGATATTGGAAGAGCCACTCGCCGTCCAGGAGGAAGATTTGCGAGCTTGCTTAGCGGCCATGGAAGGTGGGATGTCTGTGGCCGTTTCTCACTGGCGCCGCAACGAAGCCTATCGCGTGCTTGCGCCGGAACAGGCCCCGGATTATCTCAAGGACCTTTTCTGCTCAAATCTCCGAACTATTCTGGAAATTCTCGATGAGGAACGCTCTCCGGCCCGTTCAGGCGCGTAACCACTCCCGTCACGCGTCCCACGATCTCTGCTTCGTCCGGCACGCGCCACGTTTCCGGTAAACAATGCGACAGCGGATGCGGTTGCATCACCAGCCGCGAGCCTTCCTGGTGAAACCATCCGCAGCGGTATCCATCCCGCACGTCGACAAAGTACATCGGCCGGTCATGCTCCGTAGTCCAATTGCCATCATCGATTTTGTTTACCGAACCATCCACCAGCACGATGCTTCCGGGGCGCAGCAACGGCATCATTCGCCGGTCCGACGTTCCGATATAGCCATAGAAGTAATGGCTGTGGCCGTTCGTGAGCACGCCTTCAAAGTTCCCCCATTTCTCCACCATTCGCGACAGGAATTCCGTTCGCTGGGGATCGAACGCCGGATCAAATTTCATCGGTATCCGCAACGAGGTCGGCGCCGCCATCAGATGTGTTTGCGGCACCGCGAACGCCGCGCCATCATGAAAGCACTCTTCGATGGGCACGTCGTACCAGCGGAAAATTTCCACTGGGTTCAGCCGGTAAATGGCTGCCAGCGAATATAATTTGTGCAGGCCCGGCACTACGCTGCGGTTTTCAATGTCCGCCAGCCTGCTGATGTGGACGATGAAGTCGGGACGTCCGCGGCGCGCGGCCAATTCGTAACTGGCGCGCTCCACATCTCGATAGGTTAATCCGAGTCGCTCGCGGGCCTGCCGCAGACGAAAACCGGGAAGCATCAATCCCTCGGGGGCTGAGTGAATCCCTGTAAGCAGAGTACAACAGAATTACCACATTGTTAAGTTTTCAGAACAAATTTGCAGTTGTTTCAATTTGGAACTGTCCATTTCCTGACAAGGACTGACTCGGCTCGCGACACTCATTCCTATTGCACCCACGCGAGACCGTCAGGTTGCCTCCCCGTGGATACGTATCCAGTGACCTCCAAACTTTTCAAATCTACGACAGCGACTTTGTCCTTCGCACTGACGGCTACGTACGCACGGGAACCATCGGGAACAATTAAGATCCCCGCCGCACCGCCTCCCAGATCCAAACTCTTTAGTTCTTTCCGAGTAGCCGCGTCCAAAACCACAAGATTGGCCCCCGCTCCTGCACCCAGGCCCGATGACAGCACGCGCTTGCCATCCGGCGTGAATTTCAGGCGGTTGGCTCCTTTCACTGGAATGGGAACCGTTTGTGCGACGCGTTTGCTGGCCACATGAATGATGGTCACGGTGGCGTCCTGCGCATTGGCCGTCCAAATCTCCTTGCCGTCGGGCGACACATCAAAGCCTTCCGCTCCCCGCCCGGCTGCGACGTTGATTACACGCCATGTTTTGCGCGGGGGGCCAGTTGGCAAAGAAACTTGCTCGATGATGCTGATCGTTCCGGAGCTAACATTCGAAGTCACGATTCGGTCGAGACTTTCGTTGACCGCTACCATGTGCGTCCTGTCCTGCCCCGTGCCGAGAACCAAATCCACGCTTTGCGTTGCAGGATCGTAACGGCCGACGATCTTGTTCGTCTCCGCTGTGAAATACAGCTTGCCGCCCGCGAACGCCAATCCATGCACGGAACGTAGCGGCCCGAGATTGATCGGAGCCAACGCCTTCCGTGCAGCCACATCGACTACGGAAATGGTGTTCAGCGTACTGTCGGAACCGCCGTAGTTCGAAATGTAGGCAAGCTTGCCATCCGGTGATGCCACAATCTCATGCGGATCCGGGCCCGCGGGAACGCGCGCCACGATCTGCAAGTTCGCCGGATCCACAATCGCCAGCATGTTGTCGCTCTTTTCCAGGACTAGCAATGCTGGAGAAGGCGTTTGCGCCTCCGCAAGATTTGCGGCCACCAAGAAAACGCCAAGCACGGACGCGCCCCAAATCGAGACTCGTCTTTTTTTATTGATGTATCGCATGGTTCTTTTTCCTTTCCTCCAGCGAGATTCTCGGCGCAAATTCTACACCACGTCTCTCTAAGCTGTATGGCCGGCTCTTCATGTCCTGGGGAGAGCCGGGATAGCGGTGGGCGCAAAGCTGGCCGCACAAACGTTACCGTCGCGATTCTGCTATCCTGAAAATGATATGACCTCTCACCAGAAACACGCTTGTTTCGGCGTGCGCACTCTTTTCTTGAGTCTTGCCTTGCTGCTTGGTGTCGCCGTCCCTGCGCAGGAAGCGTCCGTCACTCCTCCCCCTGCCGATTCCAAGCCTGCAACGGATGCCGACTTCATTGCCGCTGCCGATGAAGTCCTTGGCCAGATGAGCCAAATCACCGGCCTAAGACTCGTTACCCCACTGAAAAAATCGCTGCGTTCGCGGGAGGAAATCCGGGCCTACGTCATCACGCAGATGAACGAAGAAAAGAATGCCGCCGAACGCTACGCCGACCAGCGCAGCGCGGAAGCCTTTGGACTTCTCCCCAAGGGCTTCGACCTGGATTCCTTCATGGTCAATGTGCTCACCGAGCAGATCGAGGGGCTTTACGATCCCAAGACCCGCGAATTTTACATCGCTGACTGGAGCCCGCTGGCCGACCAGCGCATGGTGATGGCCCATGAATTGACACACGCACTCGAAGACCAGCACTTCCAGATCGAGGCGTGGTTAAGGGCGGCCCGCCCCAATGAAGATGCCGAGCTGGCGCGCGACGCCGTGCTCGAGGGCAGCGCGATGGCCGCCATGGTCGACTACCTGATGCTTGGGACAGGGCGCTCTTTGAAGGATCTGCCGGATTTCGATCCCAGCATGCTGATCGGCGATCTAGGCAGCACACCGACGCTGGAAAAGGCGCCGCCGTTCCTCAAGGACGCGTTGATCTTTCCCTATATTGGCGGACTGAATTTTTCGGCCGCCGTCATGAGAAACGTTGGATGGTCTGCTCTGTCGGGAGTGTTCGAGAAGCCGCCGGTTTCCACGCAGCAAATTCTCCATCCGGCACTCTATCGGTCCGCCAAGACACCCGCAAATGTCGCTCTTCCACAGCTTGAGAAAGTGCTCGGCAACAACTGGTCGAAGCTCGATGAAAATATCATGGGTGAGTTCGGCTGGAAGGAAGTCCTGAAGCAATTCCTGGACAGCGAACGCGCGAAGAATTTGGCGGCCGCTTGGGAGGGCGATCGCTACGCCGTCTTCGAACACAAACAAACGAAGAAGCTTATTCTGGTAGCGCGCCTGCATCTCGACAGCGAAGTGCACGCGGCGCGATTCTTCGGCCAGTATTCGGAAGCGCTCGAGAAAAAATATGCGGAGCGCTCGAACTTGCTTCGCCGCCCAAACTTTTTTTCGTTTGACACGCCTGATGGCGGCGTGTTCCTGGATTGTCTGGGACTTGAGTGCGTCACTCTCGAAGGCACGACGCGAGACAAATTCGACGCCTTCATCAAATCTCTGGATTGGCCGTTGGCGCCTCAACCGCCGGAAAAACCAGGGTCCGTTCCCGCTAAGACCGCGATGATCCCGGCGTCTGGGGAAAACATCGTTGCGGCGACGTTTGCAGGTCTAAGCTAACAGCCTCCTTGCGATTCGAGACGCTCCTACTCCGCGCGTTGAACTGCTAGAAGCGTCAAATCGTCCGGTTGCTTCACACCCTCCGCAAAACTCTGCAGATCTTCTAGGCATTTGGAGATCAATCCCGCAGGCTCTATCCCTGTGTGACGAGCCGCCAGCGTCTGGATTCGGTGGAGACCATACTCTGTGCCTGCGCGATTCCGCGCTTCCGTTAATCCATCGGTATATAGGAGCAGCGTGTCACCGTGAGCCAATGTAAGCTGATGAACGGGGAAGCGCGTGTTGCAGAACATTCCCAGAGGCACTCCCGTGGAATCCTTTGGCGTTGCTCCGTCACGTTCGATGTGAAGCACGGGAAGGTGCCCCGCGCTGACAAACTCCACCGAACCATCATGGGTCGCCCGTCCCACAACGAGAGTCGCGAATTGTCCGGCGAGAGTGCTCTCGCAGAAAATGCGGTTGGCGTCTGCCACCATGCGATCGAGTTCCAGACCGGTTTCGGCGAGGCTGCGAAACGTTGCATGCAGGTGGCTCATGAGCATCGACGCCGCGACGCCCTTGCCGGAAACATCCCCCAGCATAAAGAGCAGGCCACGGTCGGTTTCAAAGAGATCGCAATAGTCGCCGCTCACCATGCCTGCGGGTTGATAGTGGTAGCGCACGTCCCACCCAACCGGCGTCAGGCCCGGTTTTGGCAAGAGAGCGCGCTGGATGTTCGCAGCCATGGAAAGATCGCTCTCCAAGGCGCGTTGTTCGGCGCTTGTAAGATGGTCCAGACAGAAACGTACCAGCGGATCGGCCAGCAGGCGCTCCGCTTCAATGGTGTCGTGGCACGTCTCGCAGAGCCCGAATGTCCCTTGGTCGATACGGCTCAGCGCGGTGTCCACAGCCGTCAACAATTCGGAAAGAGTAGCGTCAGCGCCAGGCGAATGCAAAGCCTCGTGGAGACGCGTGCGGCGCTGTTCCAGTTCGGTGCGCAAATATTTTTGTTCGGCAGTGATCACATTAGCTCCTGCCATAGATTGCTGTTTTGCAGCTGAACTTTCCATCCGATTTCCTCCTTTGAATTGAGGAACGGGAGAGCTACTTTGACGCCGGGCGTATCGGCTCTCCGCCTATGATTCGCCGCCGGAGCGTGAAAGAGCAAGCGATCCCGCCAAGCCGCCAAGCGTTTTCATTTGATGCTGCAGGCGTGCCAGGCGGTGCAGGAATTTTTGTTCCAGCCGGATACATCTCGCGGTGAAATTGGGGTCGCGTGAGGAATTGCGCTGGCGCCGGAGTTTCGCCAGCGCCAATTGCGCGAATTCCGCGGCACGGTAGAAATCTCTATAGTGATGTTCGTAATAGATTGCCAATTGTTCGCACGCATGAATGCCGTCGTTCGCATCGGCAACGATCTCGAGCCAGATCTCCGCCGCGCGCGCGTGCTCGCCGTGCCGCTTGGCCATCTGCGCCAGGGCGCGGCATGCCCTCGGGCGGAATTCTGCCGGCAGTCCAATTTCCAGCGCCTGCGTGCAGGCGGAGTGCGCGCGATCGTTCTCTCCACGGCGCTGGAAAAATCGCGATAGCCCGAAAAGATCGAGGCTTTCGATTTCCACAGCGGCGTCTGTTTGCTGAGAAAGTAATGCGTTGATTTTTCCGAAAAGAGCTGCGAGGCCCCGCAAATCCATCTGATTGTGACGGACTACCGCCGCAAGAGGCTCGACGGGTCCGCCGCGCAAGTAGTCAAAATAAAATTGCGGGATGAGCGCGGAAGAAACATCGTTGTCACGTTGCCAGCCGAGGCGCGGCGCGTCGAGGACATGGCGTTCGAGTTCCACCAGCCGCACCGAACCAAGGCGCAGCTTCCATAACGCGCGCGCGGGATGCAGCAAATCCAGATGCGCCGCCAGTTTCGGTACGGCGATGGACCGCGTCATCGTGAAACGGTTTTCGAGTAGCGGCCAGTCAAATGATTTTCCATTGAACGTAACGAGAACCGGCCGCTCCTTGATCCGCCGGGATAATTCCTGCAGCAGGGAATGTTCTTCCGCAAAGTCGCGCATAAAGAATTGCTCGACCTGCAGCCCGCCCGCATCCCACCACGCGAGACCAATCAGAAAAGCGTACGTGCCCGTGCCTCCCGCGAGGCCAGTGGTTTCCGTATCCAGAAAAAGCCATTTCTCCGGATCTTCGAGCGCGGCGCGCGTTTTGCAGGAAACGGATTCGTCGCGCGTGCGCGAAAGCAGTTCAAGTGTCGTGCAAGCGGGTTCCGCAAATTCCGGAGTGGAGAACCAGTTTCGAATCGCCAGGTGTTCGCCGAAATGATTCGTAGCGATGCCTGCTCCGAGGAGCCG
>DASQYT010000280.1:0-12044 GCA_035639075.1 Candidatus Elarobacter sp. | reverse complement strand
CGCCCCCTCGATCAACACCAGGATGAGCACACCGCCAAGCAACGCTATGGGGCCGACTGCAACAGTCATGCAGCTGCTAAAAGAGCGCGGCTCGTGGTAGCTGTATACCAGCACCGAGAACAGTCCCAGGCAAAACGGCAGCGCCACATACAATCCCCATCCGTAGGACCGAAGCACTTCCGTGCCAAACACGGTAAAAAGGAAACCAATCACAATCGTCAGTACGAAGGATACGGTTGCTGCCCCTATTACGCTCCGCGGAATCCACCGATCCAGCATGCGGGTCTCCGGCCACGGCGCGGCTTCACGCTGGGCTGGTGCCGATTGCGATCCCATTGTGCAAAGCAGCAAGAAGAACAAAAGATTGATCACCGGGACAAAAAAGAACCCCACTAGCCAGAGCGGTTTCCCGGCATCGCGCAGGCGCTGCACCGTCAGCGTCACGCCTAGCCAAATGAACGGCAGCGCCAAAACCAGAAGCGCCCCCACAAACATTTCGGTGTCCGAATGAATGGCATTCACACGCGCGGCCGGCCCCAGTGGCTGCCAGTAGCTCCACAAAAACCACGACCGGCCAAACACCGCAAACGCCACAAATTTGTCGAGTAAAAACTTCAGGAGGAAAGCGCTGCAACCCGCAATTGCAAACGACTTCCGGTCGATCGTCCCTTGCCAGCGCCACATCTCCACAAAACGACTCGGCACAAGACCTCCTTACGTTCCGATCGATGCGCTGTTCACCTTCACCGCTGCAGACCGCTTGCGAGATTGCCTTTGTCACTTGGAATAAATCGGCAAAGGATAAGCGCAAGGGAGCCCAGCGTGATGACGAACCCAATCAGCGCGTACTTCAGTTGAGTTGCCATCTCGAAGATCGCGGTCTTGTCGGGCCCGAACTCGGGCTTGTAGTCGAGAGCGAAGATCAATGGAACGAGAACAAGGGCGACGTTGGAAAATGCTAGCCAAAAGCTCGCGCGCTCCGTTGTCCCGCAGAGTTCAATGAGCAAAGTTCTTAGCTGCTTTTTGACAAACGCCACGAAGCCGACAAACAAGAACGCCGCAAGGGCAAGATCCAACAAGAAAGCCACGGCCGGACTCATTTTCGTGCGCTCCTTTCCAGCTCTACACTCGCTTCGAGGTTTCGGATGCCGGGCAAGCCTCCGCCGCGCAGCTCCGGCTCGCGGCAACCCAGCGGTATCCCTTGCGCAGAATTTCCACCATCCCCGGAATTCTCGATATCCATACCAGCGGCCGGCCCCACCAAATCTCACGCGCCAGCGCCACTGCCGCATCTGCGCCGCCGAATCGGCTTCCGTCGCTCAGAAGAAATTGCATTTCGCGCATCAACTCTTCGCGCGACAATCCCAGCAGCGCTCCAACGCGCGGATCCTGCAGCGGCGCCAGCGCCATCCCGCGCTTCTCCAGAATCGGCGCCAGCCAGCGCGCGATGCGCGTGCAGAACTTGCACTCCGCGTCAAAAAACAGCCATCCGCGCGCGTGCCGCCCCTTCCCGTCCGTATACTCACTCACTAGCGAAATCATGATCCTTCTCCGCTGCCGCTATCCCGCTGCTTTTTTCCGATCGTTTCCGAGAAGCGTAATTACTTTCCCGCGCAGCTTCACCACGCCCTTCAGGGCGCCAGTCGGCATGCGGATAATTTCTTCAAACAATCCCGTCATCGCCGTCAAGAACTCCAGCATGCTCTCCAGTCGTTCGCGCGTGTATGCATCGCCCTGCGGATTGGACTTGATCTCGCGCACACATTCCGCCAGCACGTTCAGCGTCGGATCGATCTCGCGCCGCTTGCGCTCGTCGGAAACGATGCGAAAAATTTCCCACACGTCCTTGGTCGACTCGAAGTGGTCTCGCCGGTCTCCCAGCACGTGCACCACACGCACGATGCGCCAAGCCTGCAGCTCGCGCAGGCTGGTACTCACATTCGAGCGCGCCACCGCCAGCGTCTCGGAAATCTCGTCCGCCGGCAGAGGGTGCGGCGACAGGAACAACAGCGCGTGCACCTGCGCCACGGTGCGGTTGATGCCCCAACGCGTGCCCATTTCTCCCCAATGCAAAATGAATTTCTGGGCCACCGGGGTTAGTATGTTTTTTGCGGGTTCGCTCATTTTTTCCACTCCGTGACTGGCGGCCTTCTCGCTGCTTTCGTTGTATCAGTTATTTCTGTTAATACAGAATATACAGTTATTTCAGCCTATTGTCAAGCTCATTTTAGTTTGCTCGCTTCGCCGCTTGCGGAAGCATGGCGGTGGTAGTAGGATGGTAGTATGAAAGAGAAGACTTCCGTCACACTCTCGAAGGACGTTCTGAAGGATGTGGACCGCCTGGCGGGGTCGAAGTACTCGCGTTCCGCATTCATCGAACGGGTGCTCCGAAGATACCTGCGCGATCGCGCTAAGGCAGCCTTGGAGGCGCGAGACCTGGAACGCCTCAATAGCGGCGCGGATCGACTCAACCGCGAGGCTGCGGAAATTCTGGAATACCAGGCCTCCGAAGAATGACCGCCTTTCCTACCTGCCGATGACCCGCGGGGAGCTTTATCATGTCTTCAAGCCGGGAGGGGATCCCAAACAGTACCGGATTTTCGTCGTCGTCAGCCGCCAAGTGTTGATCGATTCAAAGTTCTCGACGGTCATCTGCGCGCCGGTATTCACCAATGGTGAAGGACTATCCACGCAGGTCGCGGTCGATCTGGAAGAAGGCCTGAAGCATCCAAGCTGGATCATGTGTGACAATCTCGTAAGCTTGCGAAAAGCGGAGCTCACGAATTTCGCGGGTTCTCTCTCCCCCGCCAAACTCCTGGAGCTAAACCGGGCCTTGAAAATGGCCCTTGCTCTGTGAGATGGAGATTCCATCCGCCGGCCGTTATGCTAGGCCGCGGACCTTTCAAATACTGGAGATGCTTTCATGACACCCAAAGACTTTCGCAGGCTGGCCTTGAGTTTCCCCGAGACAGAGGAGCGCGCGCACATGCAGCACCCCGATTTTCGCGTTGCCGGAAAGATCTTTGCTACGCTCGGCTACCCGGACCTTGACTGGGCGATGGTCAAGCTTACGCCCTTGGAGCAGGAGATGCTCGTCAAGGCGCAGCCTGAGGTCTCTAACCCATGCAGCGGTGCTTGGGGACGCCGAGGTTGCACGAACGTGCGCCTGAAGGGAGTCCAGAAAGCCCATGCTGCGCCGCGCTCTCGAAGCCCCGTGGCGCCTCACCGCCCCAAAACAGCTTGTTCAGCGGTTTGACCAGGACTTTTAGTCTCTGCCCTCGTGATCGTGCCGCCAAGCGCCATTCCCTCAACGGCGGCCTGGCTATTTTCGTTTTCAAGGCCGTGGAAACAGAGTGACCTGCCCAAACGTCAAAATCACTACAGGAAAGGAGACAGCGTATGAGGAATGTTATCCGCAATCTCCACTTTGGCCTCAGGCTGCTCAGCAGGAACCTCGCTTTCACCTCCGTGGCACTCCTTGCGCTCACTCTCGGAATCGGCGCGAATACGGCGATTTTCAGCGTCATCTATGGGGCCCTGCTTTCTCCTTTGCCCTATCCAAATCCCGACCAGCTGGTCATGGTGTGGTCGAAGGTCAACGGCCATCGAAACTCCGTTTCCGCCGGCGACTATTTGGATTGGAAACGGCAAAACTCCGTCTTCCAAGATATGGTCGCCTGGAGTGAGGGCACCTTCAGTCTGTCCGCTTCTGGTCACCTCGAGGCAATGCAGGCCAGGATACCGTCGCCCGGCTTCTTCAATATGCAGGGAATACCTCTATGGCTGGGGAGAGATTTCCTCCCCGAGGAAGGCCAGCCTGGTAGAAATCACGTGGTCGTCATGACTTATCGGCTTTGGCAGGAACGCTTCGGCAGCGATCCCCACATCATCGGACAGGAAATGCGGCTGAATGCGGAACCCTACACCGTCGTTGGCGTGCTGGCTGCCGGGATGCCAGACCGCTTTGAAGCCCACCTATTCGTCCCGCTGACCATCACGCCCGAACGGATCAACCATGATCGTCACTGGCTGGTGGTAATGGGCCGGCTGAAACCGGGCGTTACGTTGGAACAAGCCAACGCTGATATGGACGGCGTCACGCGGCGCATCGCTGAAGTGTATCCAGTTTCAAACAAAGGCTGGGGCGCCAGCGTCGAACCTCTCAAGAACGATTTCACCAGCCGTGACACCATTAAGAATCTCTGGCTGCTATTGGGTGCTGTGAGCTTCGTCTTGTTGATCGCTTGCGTGAACGTGGCTAACTTGCTGCTCGCGCGAGGGACCATCCGTCAGAAAGAGGTGGCCGTTCGAGCTTCACTCGGCGCAACACGGTGGGAACTTTTCTCGCAATTTCTGGCGGAGAGCCTCGCCCTGGCAGTCATTGGCGGGGCGTTGGGGGTGGGCCTGGCGTCGATGTTGCTGAAGGTGATTGTGGTTCTTCTGCCACCATTTTCAATACCCACGGAGGCGGACATTCGCTTGAACCTGCCGGTGCTGCTTTTCAGCTTGGTGGCGACGGTCTTGGCGGGCGTGCTGTGCGGCTGTGCTCCGGCGTGGCAGATTTCCCACTGGAATCTGAGCGACGCGTTGAAGGAAGGCGGGCGTTCTCCATCTAGCAGAGGGCGGCATGGCATGCGGCGGACTCTCGTTGTGATTGAGTTTGCCTTGGCGTTGACGCTCCTCGCTGGCGCGGGATTGGTGATCCACAGCTTCTGGAAATTGACGAGCGTGGACCTGGGCTTTCGACAGGATCATCTGCTCACATTCTCACTGCCAATAGCCGTTGAGCGATTTACGCAGCCTGCGCAGATAACGGCGCTCTATCGCCAGCTGCTTGAGAAGATCGAGGCCCTGCCAGGGATCACTTCCGCCGCGGCTTCCACAGGGGCGCCCGTTGTCGGTACGAATTGGAGCATGGCTTTCAGCATTGCCGGGCAGCCGCCTGTAGATCGTTCCTCGCGTCCCAGCGCGGGGTTCACGATGGTCACTCCCGGATATTTCCGCACGTTTGGGATACCGATCGCCAGGGGGCGAAGCTTCACCGAGCAAGACGCTGCGGGCAGCGTTCCGGTCGCCATCGTGAATGAAACCTTCGTGAAGAAATATCTCTCCAACGTTGATCCACTGATGCAGCGTGTCGTCGTTCAGCAGTTGCGCTTGGGCTCACTAGGGTCTCCGATCGAATGGCAGATCGTCGGCGTCTATCGCGACGTCCACAACGAAGGCGTTCGCCGAGAAAACTTTCCCGAAATCAATGTTCCGCTCTGGCAAAGCCCCTTGCCCTTAATACGCATTACCGCGCGTACGGGCGGCGATCCCGCGAGCATGGCCAACAGTATTGCTGCGGCAGTCCGATCCGTGGATTCCGATTTGCCGTTGGATCAAGTAAGGACGATGGATCAGGTCGTGGATGAGTCCTTGGCCGGAGAGCGTTTTTCCACCGTACTCTTCGCAAGCTTTGCCGGCGTCGCGCTGCTATTGGCGGCAATCGGCATCTACGGTGTGATGTCGTTCGCCGTGGCGCAGCGCACTCACGAAATCGGATTGCGTATCGCTCTCGGCGCCGGTCCGCGGCAGGTGCTACGGCTGGTGATTGGGGAAGGGATGCTGCTCGCGCTGATTGGTTTGGGCGTGGGTCTGGGCGGGACGTACTTTGTCGGCCGCGTGATGAAGACCGTCTTGTATCAAGTCAATGCCATCGATCCTGCAGCCATCAGCGCCGTTACCGCTGTTCTTCTGCTCTCCGCGCTGCTGGCCTGCTACATCCCCGCGCGCCGAGCCACGCAAGTGGACCCCATGGTGGCCCTGCGCGACGAATAAACAGTTTCTCATGCCAACTACTCGCTTTTATAACGTCTTTGGCTAGACGTCTATTCCAGCCAGATTGAATTGAGGTCTCCGCGGGCGTACCATTCTCTTCATCCATGCGCATCCCACGGTGGCCTAGCAAGACGGGTCGAATTTTGTTCCTCTGCTGTGTATTCCTTTGTAGCCCTGCTTCCTTCTCCAAGTTGATTAGTCCTAGAGGTTTTCGTTATGGGGTCTTGGACGCCGAGCTTGTGGTCATCGTCCACCAAGAATCACCCAGCAAGTTTATGGTGGAAGAGGTGTTTTTAGGAAACGCCAGCGGGGGTGATTCCATCAAGCTGCCGGGTTTCCGGCTATTCACCGAGCACAGAGATGGTCCCGACACCGTCGAACCCATCACCTCTGGCACAAGGATTCTGCTGTTTTTGCATCATAAGAAAGATGTTCCCGCGGCGTGGGAGCCGACCTATTTTGGAAACTGCTTCTTTTGGGTGCAAGATCCGCAACAAGTGAGTCAGCTTAGGAACATGGCAGAACAGGCGGTGGCTTTGCGCCGGCGATGGGAGGAAGCTGCCGCTACTCCGGACTCGAGGCGCCGTGCGGAAGCGCTGTGGCCATTTCTTTCGATGAAGGAGTACGGAGATGACATCCGCAAACACACTGAGTCAGCCCTGCAGAAGATTGCGCCAGTGTCCGGAGACTTCTTCGCACAGCAGTTTGCCTCCATGGAGCGTTGGGATCGCGCAGACCTTTTCAAAAACGCGGGCGCTTACGGCGGCGACAAACTGCACGAAACCCTGGCAAGTCACGTAGGAACGCAACAACGGGTCTACGAAAAGTTCGAGTCGACCTCAGTTTCTAATGGCCAGGATGAGCTTACACGTTGGAATATGCTTCCCGAGCACGTCAAGGACACGATCGGTGATATCTACTACGGCCTTGCCGGCCTCGCCAGTTTTAAGCGCCGCGACGATCTGCCCTTAATCAGGGAGATTGCTCGCTGGGCGGTCAAGTATCGCCTGGAACAGACGTCCGAGGCGGCCTTAGACGCATTTCGCACCATGCCTGATGAAGAGAACCTCCCAGTGCTTGCGCTCATCTGGAAGACATTCCCTCTTGGCAGCGGCGACGGGGACGAGATTTTCCACGTGGATGTCATCGAGGCGCTCTGCGCGCACAAATATCCACAGACGGTGCCGTTGCTCGCACCATTCGTGACCGATGACTTTGCCGGGGCCGAAGCCGAAGCTGCGCTTTCGGAAATCGTCGGACGTGATTTGGGAGAGAAGCCGCCGCGCTGGCTGGATTGGTACGCAGAGAGAGACAATCTCCGCTTAAAGAGTCGCAATCCAAATTGAGTCCGTTCTGATTCGAAATTCGTACCCATCACAGCGGTTCGGGATCGTCTCTCGGCTTGACACCAGACGCGCAGCGCCCTATGGTTTTGCGCAAGAAAGTGGAAGTCGCAAGCTCCCGCCTGCTCTATCAGTACTGCGGATTGGACGGCCGCGCCAGTTTTGAGAACGCTCTGACGATGCGCGTGGATTTCGTCGTCCCGCGAGCTCGCAAAGGAAAGAAAGAGCCGAGCAATCTGGTAGCCTGCTGCACGCCCTGTAACACTATCAAGGGCACGCGTGTTTACGGTAATTTCGAAGAAGCCAAGGCTTTCGTGCTGACAAAACGTGAGGAATTGCGGAAGAATTGGGAATCGAAAACGGCGCGGCCGCTCGCGAAGTCCGCAAGAGCTTAGAACTGAGCGATTCAATTCGCCGCAGAAGACTCGTCAAGCGCGCGGAGATGTTTCTCTCTACTCGGCGGTCCCTTGATGTGGCCTTGCCTTTTTTTGTGCGGAGGATTCGCTACGAGGCCTTCGCTTTACTTCCCCGCCATTCCTTCGCGGAAAGAAACCGCATGCAGCGGCAGAAGCCCTTGTGGTCACCGGGGGCCTGGCAGGAATACTTCAGCGCCGCGTGGTTGCTGGCGCGATGCCCGCACGTGCACATCTCACGAGCCTGTTCAGGAGTAGCACGCACTCCGCGGCCGCGTACTGCCACCACCGTTTTTCCATTTTCTGATTTCATGCTGTTCACAGTTCCTCGCTCATTGTACACCCCGTGGCGGTCATTCAGCACTGGGGGCCCCCATAGTGTCGCATCCGAACTGGCAGATAGCCAAGTGTCAAGCCTGGGGGGGTGACCATTCACTGAGAGGGCCGCACCCTTAGTTTGCTCCTGTATTGCAGCAACTACAACCAAATCCGGGTCATCCAACTTCCTGCATCGTCGAGACCAACTCTGGAATCTCAATGCGAATGACCGTTCCCTCGCCCGGCCGGCTCTCAATGTCCAAATGAAAATCGGTCCCGTACAGCACGCGCAGCCGCTCGCGCACGTTGCTCAGCCCGATACCCTCGACGTACACGTGCGGCATTTTTTCTTCCGAAATGCCGACACCGTTATCTTCAATCTCGATGCGGAGCCGCCCGTCGATGTTCGTCGTTCGCAGTTCGATTTTTCCGCCGCCCAGCTTCGGAGCCAGCCCGTGTTTCAGGCAATTCTCCACCATCGGCTGGAGCAGCATGCTCGGGACGAAGGCTTCCAGGGCACCTTCGTCAATGTGCTTCACGATGTCCAGATTGTCTCTTCCGAATCGCGCTACCTCGATGTCAAGGTAATCGTCGATAAATTGCAATTCCTCACGCAGCGGCACAAACGTTTCGTGCTTGCGCAGCAGCCGCCGGAGAATGTTGCTTAGCTTCAGGACCACGCCGCGCGCCGAATCCGGATCGAAGCGGATCAACGCGGAGACGGTATTGAGCGTGTTAAACAGAAAGTGCGGATTGATTTGGCTGGAAAGCGCATCCATGCGCGCCTTCAACAGCAACTGCTGGTGCTGCTCCAGGTTCATCTCGACGCGCGTGTTGTTCCAGATCTTCAGCGGCGAAGCCACGGACATCAGCGTGGCAATTACCACCAGCACGAGCCACCAGTCCCAGTGCGAGTCAACGGCGAAGAGCCACTTCGGTTTGGTCGTCGCCAGCACCAACGCCACGCGGCATAATTCCAGGCCCACACACGCGCCCAGCGGCGCCATTTCCCAGGACAATTCCGCCTTGCGCAGCAGGCGCATCGTCGCTTTCGGAATGTTCAGGAACGTGAATGGGCCGAAATTCCAGAGGTCTTCCTTGTTGGGAATCGCCTGGCGGATCAATCCGCCGAGCAATCCCGCCGTGGACGCGGCGGGCATGGCCAGCCATTCGTGCGAAATCAGCGCCGGAATGGTGATGATCGCGCCTCCAATCGGCCCCACTACGCGCCCGCCGAGCAGTCCCATCAGGAAAGCGCCTTCGAGCGACAAATCTGCAAACGCGTACGAGGATCCGCCGACAAGCCGCAGCGTCACGCCGACGATCAGCGCCGGTGTCATGAACAGCATCAGTTTCAGTTTTTGGTCGGGATCGCGTTCCTCGGTGAAGAGCACGCGCCGAAAGGCGTTCCACCGGGCCAGCAATGCGGCAATGGACGACGCCACGCCCACTTTCAGCAGCAGGGTAAACAGTAGGTCGCGAATCGGTGTAACTGTTTCCATTTTCGTTGCGAGCCCCAGCTAACGCTAGCGTTTCCGAGGCCCCAAGTAAAGGATGTAGCCCGGGACACTCAATGACAGTAGGCCGACTTGAAGTCGTTTCGACGCAAGCATATTGTTCTTTCATGCCCTACGAGTTCAGTTTCACGAGGAGATTCACCGTAAACGATGCCGAAATCTATATTAACCAATGCTGCTGGGGCGGCGACGTGGTCCGTGACAGGCTGCTGCCTACAGTAACGGCCAACTTCGAAGACATCCAGACGGCACAAGAAGACTGGGGCTGGTTCATTTGGTTCCGTCGAGGCCCTATTCGGCTGGGGATCGACATTTTCTGTGACGACCCGAAAAACGGTGAGTTTCGCATACATCTAACTTCCAGGCGTAGGAAATTCCTGTTCCTAGAATCCTACGTCGACACGCCAGAGCTGGAAAAAGTTCGAGAACTGGTTAGTTCGGAAATCCATTCATGGACAGGCAGTGTACGTGTGGAACGCATTGATCTGTAGCTATTTATGTCGGAGCGATCGACTAATGATTTGGAATGCGCGATGCGGCAAGGCCTTGCGCAATCGGGGCAGCTGCTATACTTCTCGTTTCGCTATGCGCGCAAAATCACGACAAGAGCCCAAGCGGAAGAGGGAAGCCGCCGGCCCGCGACTGGTCGCACATGCGGCGCTGCCCACACGCTACGGGCGCTTCACCATTTATGGCTTCGAGGGGCGCGGCCCGCAGGAAGAAGCGGTCGCGCTGGTTCGCGGCAGCCTGAACGGAAAATCCGCGCCGCTGGTGCGCGTCCACTCGCAGTGCCTGACCGGTGACGTTCTCACTTCGCTGCGATGCGATTGCCGCGCCCAGCTTGAATTGTCGCTGAAGAAAATCGGACAAGCATCTTCTGGAATTCTGCTCTACTTGCCTCAGGAAGGCCGCGGCATCGGACTGATGAACAAACTGCGGGCCTACGAACTGCAGGACGGCGGCATGGACACGGTGGAAGCCAATGAAACGCTGGGATTCGCCGCGGACGCGCGCGATTACGATTTTTCCGCGCAAATCCTGAAAAAACTTGGCGCGACGAAGATTCGCTTGCTTTCGAATAATCCGGAAAAAGTGCGGCAACTCGAAAGTTCGGGGATCCGTGTCGTCGAACGCGTGCCGTGCCAGCCGCGCGTTTCAAAAATTTCCCGAGCCTACCTTAAGACAAAAAAACGAAAAATGGGGCACTTGCTAGAAGGAGTCTAATTCTGAGCCAGGACTCCTAGCCGCCGCCGACAAATTGCACGATTTCGTAACGGTCGCTAGGTGCAACCTGGGTTTCGGTCCACTTCGGCCGCGGCAAAATTTCCAGGTTTCGTTCGATGGCCACGCGTCCCGAATCGAGCCCCAGTTCGCGAAGCAAATCCGTCACCGTGGCTCCGGGCTTTGCCCCGCGATTTTCCCCGTTCACGACAATTGAAATTGTAGTTTCCATTTGCTAACCCGCCGAAGGCATACGCGGCTTGCCGCGCAATTGAAAGCGCAAATGCCCCCGGGCATTTCCTTTCGATGCTTCGATGACAAGAGCCGGCTCCGCGCCCGCCAAGCGCGGCATATCGAATTCGAATTGCGCTTGCCCGGAGCCGCCAGTCTTGGCGGAAAAATGGGTCGCCTCCGCCGCGCCATCCACGCGGGCAATCACGGTGGCGCCGCCCACCGGCTGGCGCGCTTCGTTTCGAACCACGATTTGCAACAAGGCGCGTCTCCCCGTGAGCCAGGTCTTTGCGTTGATCAATTCCAATGCAAGAACGCCAGTCGCGGGCGCGGCGGCCGGTTCTGCCGACGAGGTGGCGGCCTTTTCCTCGCGCGGCAGCGCGAGATGCAGCGCTCCCGTTCGAAGCTCCTCGACAACGGCGCGGTGCTGCTCGTCGAGACGCTGCTTCAGGGCTTGCTCGCGCTCGGGATTCAGTGGAAGCAAGTCAAAATAATTATTCGTTCTGCGGTGCAAGACGCGTCCGTGGAAATAGACGGTGGTGTCAATGAGCGCGTTGGTCGTACCGCGATCTTCGCTTTGCACATGATAGGTCGTGCCACGCGCTTCCACGTTCGAATTGTGACCGAAAAGCATTTCGCTGCTCGTCCTGACCCTGCGAAGAGCTGAAAGCGCTTCGCACGAATCTTTCCACCGCATTTGACCGAGTGGCGCTCGAATCGCTATTATAACTCTTCGCCTATGAGTGGTTCCGGATTACATACCTATGCCCCGCTTCTCTTACACCTGCTGATTGCCACGGTGCTCGCCGGTGCGTTGACGACTGTTTCCGTTTTAGTTGGCTGGAGGCGTCCGGCGCGGGCCAAGCTGCAGCCATACGAGTGCGGCATGGAACCCACAGGTGACGCGCGCGCGCCTTTTTCGGTCAAATTTTACCTCGTAGCGATGGTTTTCATTTTGTTCGACGTGGAAGCCATCTTCCTGTACCCCTGGGCGTACATTTTTCGCAGTCTGCGGTGGTACGGCTTCGGGGAGATGATGTTCTACATTGCCATCCTGTTGGTCGGTTATTTATATCTCTGGAAAAAGGGCGCGCTGGACTGGCATAAATAGACGGCGCAAGTGGGATTCTAAATCGTGACGGAGCCTGCCAGTAAAAACGCTAATGTTGTCGCTGAGTGCC